>NZ_WMBF01000533.1:0-4037 GCF_019400875.1 Streptomyces anatolicus
GTCCCGATCCCTCCCCCGGGCCCGGGACGCCACGGACGCCGTCCAAAAGATCCAGACTTCGAGCACGCGTTCCTTCAGCACGACGGCCCCTTCCCTCCCACCAGATACCGCGCCCTTTGTGGTCAGAGGCAACGTACGCCACAAGGCGTGCATCGGCAGCAACTCTGCGCGACGTATGCGATAACCGGGATGCCCGGTCCGCAAGTTGGCGGGTTCTCTTCCCCCTCGGTGAGATCACCATGCACGAAGCCCCCTCCCGCGAACCGTGAACTCGGATCCGACTGTCCCACATCGCATTGCACCCGCGAAGGGGTTTCGCACAGTTGATGAAGCCGTCCCTGAACGCCGCGTCGTCATCGTCATCGCCATCGCCATCGTCACCGCCCCAGAATCGAGCCGAAGTCCGAACCCGACCCGAGAAACATGCCCGCCGCGATGAGGATCATCGTCGCGGGGAGCATGAAGACCAGGGTCACCATCGTCGCCTTGGGGATCGTTTTCGCCGCCCGCCGACGGGAGTTCTGCGCGTCCGTCCGCCGCATGTCCGTGGCGATCTGGATCAGCGTGTCCGCGATGGGGGACCCCAGCTCCTCACCCTGCTGCAGCGCGGAGACGAACTGGGCCACCTGCTCGGACGCGTTGCGGCGACGCAGTTCGTCGAAGGCCTGGCGGCGACTCACGCCCATGTCCATCTGGCGCAGGGTGATCCGCAGTTCGTCCGCCCACGGACCCTCGTACCGCTCCGCCACCCGGTCGAGCGCCTGGCGGAAGCCGAGGCCCGCCGAGACCACCACCGCGAGCACGTCCAGGAAGTCCGGCAGGGTGCGGTCGATGACCTCACGGCGCTCCCGGATGGCCTGCCAGATCAGCGCGTCCGCCGCCGTCGCCCCGAAAGCGAAGGTCAGCAGGGCGAGGAGCGGGGAGCCGTTCGTGAGGAAGACCAGGCCGAGCACCACGCCGAAGACGCCGTAGACCGCGCGCCGGGCCGCGTAGCGGTCGATCGTGAGGCCCCCGGGGTTGCCCGCCATGTCGATCCTGCGGCGCTTGGCGTCGACCCGCCTCGGCCCCATCAGGCGCAGCACGAGGGGCGCGAAGCGCATCCCGAGCCGGTCCACCGCCGAGCCCGCCGCCGAGACGCGGGTCGCGCCGACCTCCAGGGCCACGGCCAGATCCGAGGGCAGCTTCGCGTCCGCGCGGTACATGCGCACGCCCTGGCAGACACCGGCCACGGCGAGGCCCATCGCCACCGCTAGCAGCAAGCCCAGCAACGTAACTCCCCTCCCACGACCCCAACGACCCCAGTAGCCCGCATTCCTTCTAGACCTCGATCTTTCCGAGGCGTCTGATCACGAAGAACCCGATCCCGTAGAGCCCGAGCGAGATCAGGATCAGCGTCTGGCCCATCGGGGAGCCGGTCACCCGCTCCAGCGCGCCCTCGTTCGAGGAGTTGATCAGGAGCAGGGAGCCGAGGCCGAGCAGCGGGACCGTGAACGCCGTCGCGTGGACCTCCGAGAGCATCGTGCGGACCTCGCGCCGCGTCTCCTTGCGGTCCTCCAGGGTCTGGGTGAGGTTCCGCAGGGAGTTGACCACCGTGCCGCCCGCCTTGTTGGAGAGGACCAGGGTGGTGACGAGGACTATCAGTTCGCGGGACGGCAGGCGGGCGGCCAGCTCGCCCAGCGTGTCGTCGATGGAGCGGCCGAGCGTCAACTGGTCGGCGACGTGGGACAGTTCCTCGCCCGCGGGAGCCTCCAGTTCCTCCGCCGCCATCGCAAGCGAGGTCCGCAGGGCGAGGCCCGCCGCCGTCGCGTTGGCCAGGATGCGCGCCACGTCGGGGAGTTGGTTGATGAACGCCTCGATGCGTTTCTGGCGCTGCCAGTTGAGGAAGGCGACCGCGCTCCACACCGCGACGACGCCCGCGATCGGGCCGAAGAAGGGCGCGAGCGTCGCCGCCGCGATCAGCCAGAGCGCGGCGACGACGGCGACCACGTACGTGAAGAACTCCCCCGCGGTGAGGTCGAGCCCCGTCGAGGAGAGCCGCAGCTGGATCGACCTGCCCAGGCGTGTGCGGCGCAGACGGCGGTCGACGGCCGCGAAACGGCGTGCGCGGCCGGGCGGGCCGCCGTCCCCGCTGCCCGGGCCGAGCGCCAAACGGTCGACGAGCGCCTGGCGCTGGGCGCGCCCGGACGCGTACGTATGAACGCCCGCGACGGCCAGCGTGCCGGTGAGGACCGTGGCGCCCAGGGCGAGCAGCGCGGGGTTGTTCATCGTCCGGTGCCTTCCGCCGGGGACGCGTGCGGCGTCATCCGATCGCCTCCCTCGTGTCCAGTACGTCGATGGCCTCCGCCACCCCGTACGCGGGCGGCACCGGCTCCCCCGCCCCGTACAGCTTGTCGGCGATCTCGCGCGGCAGCGGCAGGTGTTCGAAGTGGCCGTGCACGACGCGGTCGGGGCCGATCGGGCGCGGCACGAAGCGGGTGACGGGCGCGATGCGGAAGTGCTGGCGGCCGTGCGAGACGAGCAGCACGATCTCGGCGATCTTGCGGGAGCCGTCGCTGTGCCTGGCGAGCTGGACGACCACGTCGACGGCCGAGTTGATCTGGTCCTTCAGCGCTTCGAAGGGGATCTGGACCTCCGACATGGAGCCGAGGGTTTGCAGGCGCATGAGGGCGTCCTCGGCGGTGTTGGCGTGGACGGTGGCGAGCGAGCCGTCGTGGCCCGTCGACATCGCCTGGAGCATGTCGAGGGTCTCGCCGCCGCGGACCTCGCCGACGATGATGCGGTCGGGGCGCATGCGCAGGCTGTTGCGGACGAGGTCGCGGATGGTGATCTGGCCCTTGCCCTCGACGTTGGCCGGGCGCGATTCGAGCCGGATGACGTGGTCCTGCTGGAGTTGCAGCTCCGCCGAGTCCTCGATGGTGATGATGCGCTCGTGGGCCGGGATCAGGCCGGAGAGCGCGTTGAGGAGGGTCGTCTTGCCGCTGCCCGTGCCGCCGCTGACGATGACGTTGAGGCGGGCGCGCACGAAGGCCGCGAGGAGCATCAGCATGTGCTCGTCGAGCGAGCCGAGGCCGATCAGCTCGGGGAGCGTGTACGCGCGCGGGAAGCGGCGGATGGTGAGGGTGGCGCCGGTCAGGGCGAGCGGCGGGATGATGACGTTGACGCGCTCGCCGGTGGGCAGGCGGGCGTCGACCATGGGGTTGGACTCGTCGACGCGGCGGTTGACCGTGGAGACGATGCGTTCGATGGTCTGCATCAGCTGGTCGTTGGAGGCGAAGCGGAGGGGCAGCTGTTCGACGCGGCCGGCGCGTTCCACGAAGACGGAGTCGGGGCCGTTGACCATGATCTCCGTGATGGAGGCATCGGCGAGGAGCGGTTCGAGGACGCCGAGGCCGAGGGCCTCGTCCACGACGCGGCGGATCAGCTGGGCGCGCTCGGAGGTGGAGAGCACGGGGCCCTCGCGGCTGATGATGTGGCCGAGGACGCGCTCCAGGCGGACGCGGCGGTCCGCGGCGGCGAGCGAGGACATCTCGGCGAGGTCGATCTCCTCCAGGAGCTTGGCGCGGTAGACGGCGACGAGACCGTCGTCGCGGCTCGGCTCGGTCTGGTGGGTGGGGGCGACGCGGTCGCGCAGGCTCATGGCGTCCTTCGACCTCCTTCAGGGGTACGGGGCTCAGTACTCGCCGTCGTCGTCATTGGGCATCGTGGCCTTCTTGGTGACGCTCCAGCCCGCGTCCACGAAGGGCAGCAGCGTCGGCACCTGGACCTCGACGGTGGCGGTCGTCGTGTCGCCGCCCGTGCCGACCCCGATGGAGGAGCTGAGCCCGCCGTCCATGGCCGCCGCGCCCGCCGCCTGCCCCGAGTCGCCCTGGGATGCCGCGCGGGCCGCCGCGCGGGCGCCCGAGCCCGCCTGGTTGGCGGCGTAACCGACAAGGCCGAGCTGGATGGCGGCGAGGCCGACGAGGAGCAGGACCGGCAGGAACCCGGCGAACTCCAGCATCGAGACCCCGCGATCGCCCCAGTGCCGACGGCCCCGGCAC
>NZ_WMBF01000534.1:0-4022 GCF_019400875.1 Streptomyces anatolicus
CCTCAGAGGACGACTCCCCCCGCATCCCGGACTCCGCATGGTGGCAGCACCGAACGCCCAGCGGAACGGTGTGTGGAGGATCAGCGTGTCGGAGCGGGCGACCAGCGCGCCCCAGGGGCCGAGGAAGTCCAGCCGGGCGTCGTACGCGCGCGTGCCGGGCCGTACCGCGCCGGTCACGTCCCCCGTAGAGCGCCCGGAGACCTGGCGCAGCGGCACGGTCAGCGTGAACACCGCACTGCCCTCCGGCGAGTTGGCGACATCGAGCGTGCCGTGATGCGGCCGGGTCGTCCTCGATGAGCAGTACGCGAGTCACGTACGAGAGGCTACGTCCGCTTTGTGAGGAAACGGTGACAGCTTGGTCAGCCCGCCGCCGCTATACGAACGTCACCGCGCGCGTGGCGGTGGCGTGCCGGGTCAGCTTGAGGCCGGGCAGGCTCACGGTCGCCATCGTCACGGACGCCTCGGCCTTCTCGTTCTTCGCCCACTGCCCGCGGAAGGTGCGCTTCCAGGGACGGACCGCGGCGCTCCCGTCGCACTTCACGGCGACGGTGCGGGTCTGGGCGGTGACGGTCGAGAGCACCTTGGGAACGGGCGCGCCGGAGACGCCGAGGCCGGTGAAGAGCTGCTTCATCGCCTGGGTCTCGGACGGGCTCGGCGTACGGTCGCGCCGCGTCCGGAGCGTGACCATCAGCTGTGCGTCGCCCCGCACGCCCCGGCACGTGTAGGTGCCGGAGGCGGTCGCGACCGAGGGGTCGTCGCCGAGCCGGACCGTGCCGTCCAGGGTCACCTCGGGCCGTTCGGCGGCGGTCGCCGCGATGGGGGCAAGGGCCGAGACGACGGCCACCGCCGCCGTGAGACCCGCTTTCACGATTCGCTGCATCAGAGGCCTTCCGGAGCCGTTCGAGCCGCAGGGGCCGGCCGGTGTCCCCGGCCGGCCCCTGTCGGAACTCAGGATCAGTTGTTGGCGATGCCGTTGCCCGAGAGGACCGGGATGTCGTTCAGGAGGTGCGACAGCGGCTCGTCGCCCTTCGCCTGCGTCGAGTTCTCGACACACTGCTGCATCTGCGGCGCGGAGAGGATCGGGATGTCCTGGATGCCGACGTTGACCAGGGCGACGATGTTCTGGATGTTGGCCTTGACCGGGAGGCCGACACAGAGCTTGTTCAGCGAGCCCTGGGCCAGGGACATCTGCGGGCTCATCCGGCCCTTGGTGGCGGAGTTGCCGAACGCCTGCTTGGCGCCGTTCCCGCTCTGGGATTCGGTGCTGGAGTCATTTCCGGTGGCCATGGCCTGCGGCACCGTGGCGGCGGTCATTCCGGCGGCGGTCAGGGTGATGGCGGCCGTTGCGAGCAGCTTCTTCATGGTGAGGGGTTCCCTTCGAGTGAGGCTCCACTCCGGAGCCGCATGGTCATCAACTCGGTGATAAGGCGCGGGTTTCGGCGATTGGGCCATTCGGTTGATAAGTGTGCTGAATGCCGGTCGCCGGAGATGATGACGGTGACGGGTTTCGCTCCAACGGCACCGTTTCGTGCCGCACTTCGCCAGGAACGAGGACGGGGACGCCCCCACTCTCACCGAGGAACTATGGCTGACCGCACAGGACCATGGCAGCGGCTAGGTGTCATTCCGGCAAGCAGGCAGTCTCCGGAGTGTCGCACTGACCCCATCTACGATTCCTTGCTCAGGAGCTGGCATGCGCAGGGAAGGACCGTTCCGGGCCATCCCGACCCCGAGTGGAGAAGGCTGGTCGAACGCGACCCGTGGCCCCGGGACTGAGGCAGCGGAATTATCCGGAGAACAACAGAAGCGGGCCGCCGAGGAGGAAGCCGGCGGCCCGCTTTTCCGTGTCCGGTGTCAGTTGTTGCCGCCACCGTTGGCCGAGAGGATCGGGATGTCCTGCAGGATGTGCGACAGCGGCTCGTCGCCCTTCGCCTGCGTGGAGTTCTCGGTGCACTGCTGGGTCTGCGGCGCGGAGAGGATCGGAATGTCCTGGATGCCGACGTTGACCAGGCCGACGATGTTCTGGAGGTTGAGCTTGGCCGGCAGGGCGATACAGGGCTTGTTGAACGAGCCCTGGATGAGCGCCATCTGCGGGCTCATGTTGCCGTGCGTGGCGGAGTTGCCGAACGACTGCACGGCGTGGTTGCCGCTCATGGTCTCGGTGCCGCCGTCGTTGCCGATGGCGACTGCCGTGGGCGCTGCGGCCGCTGACATGCCGACGACGGAAGCCGTGACCGCAGCTGCGGTCATAACCTTCTTGATCACAGATATTCCTCTCTGAGTTAGCCCCGTCCTCGGAGCACCCTGAGCAACTGCCCAAGGACAGGAGTAGTTGCTGAGGTTCACTCCGATGGCCCAAGGCGCGGCCTCTCGACGGGTGTGAATCGCCGATCTGCGAATAATCGGACCTTCATTTATGCGCGCCGATTCCCTGAGCGGTCCGTCGTCATGGGGCCGCTGAAAGATCCGATGGAGTGAATGCACGGAACTAAACGCGGAGTGGGGAGTTGAGCAGGCCGCAGTAACGTGAGCGTCTGCCCAGAAAAGGAACCGCAAATGCTTAAGAAGGCAATGGCAACGGCAGCAGCCGCGGTCGCCGTGTCCGTGGCCGGTATCGGCACCCCTGCGATGGCGATCGGTGACGACACCGGTACCCGGTCGCAGAGCGGTAATGGCGCCGAGCAGTCGTTCGGTAACTCCGCCACCAAGGGCGACATGAGCCCGCAGCTCTCCCTGGTCCAGGGCACGCTGAACAAGCCCTGCATCGGTCTGCCGGTCAAGGCCAACATTCAGAACATCGTGGCCCTGGTCAACGTCGGCATCCAGGACATCCCGATCCTGTCCGCGCCGCAGACCCAGCAGTGCACCGAGAACTCCACGCAGGCGAAGGGCGACGAGCCGCTGTCGCACATCCTGGAGGACATCCCGATCCTCTCGGCCAACGGCGCCGGCAACGGCTGACCCGTCTCGCCGTAGGACCCGCTCGGGCCGCCCGTCTTCACGGTGGGCGGCCCGGGCTTGTTTTATTCCGTCGCATTCGAGTGAATTTCCGAGGAACGTCAACGCCTCGGTTTCCTCTGCGCTTATCACTCGTTAAGCAGGGCTCTGGTCACGGTGCGGGAACAGGAACTGCCCGCCCGGCCCCGGCCGCCGCTCAGGCGTGACCCGAAAGAAGGGAAAAGCTGTGAAGCTCAAGAAGAGCGCAACGCTCGTCGCTGGCGCGGTCATGGTCCTGGGCATGGCCGCTCCGGCTGTCGCCGACGCCGGCGCGTCGGGTGCGGCCGTCAACTCCCCGGGCGTCCTCTCGGGCAACGTCGTCCAGGTGCCGATCCACGTGCCCATCAACCTGTGCGGCAACACCATCGACATCATCGCTCTGCTGAACCCGGCGTTCGGCAACACCTGCGTCAACGACTGACGCGACGACTCAGCTGCTCCAGCTGTGTCTTGGCCGGCCCCGGCAGCCCTCGGGCTCCGGGGCCGGCCCTCCCTCGCACAGAGAAAGACCAATAGATTGCGACAGGCCCTCAGCAAAGGAATGCTCTCCGCCGCGGCCGCCACGAGCATCCTGTCCCTGTCCGGCACCTCCGCGTTCGCCGACTCCGAGGCGAGCGGACAGGCCTCGGGCTCTCCCGGCGTGCTGTCGGGCAACAGTGTGCAGGCGCCGCTGGCAGTGCCGGTGAACATCTGCGGCAACTCCGTGAACGGCGTGGCCGCCGCCAACCCCGCCACCGGCAACAACTGTGCCAACGACTCCGGTTCCGGCGGTCGGGGGCATCAATACCGTCATGGCCCCGCGAGTTCATACGGCGCTCCCGAGCGTCGCGAGGCCGCCCGGCCCGCCTCCGGTGCCACCGCCCGCGGTGATGTCGCCAACTCACCCGGCGTGCTCTCCGGCAACAGCGTGAAGGCACCGGTCGAGGTCCCGGTGAACGTCTGCGGCAACTCCGTGGACGGCGTCGGCGCCGTCTCGCCCGCCATGGGCAACCGCTGCGGCGGCCCGCGCCCCGAACCATCCGCCG
>NZ_WMBF01000535.1:0-4006 GCF_019400875.1 Streptomyces anatolicus
ACCCTGCCCCACGGCCCCCTGGCCTACGGAGCCCTGACCCAAGGCCAGCTCGGCGGCGCCCTGGCCCGCCGCGACCGCGCCCTGGTTCACCACGGCGTGGCCCACGGCGTTCGCGGGCTGCTGGAGCGAGGTCTGCTGGGGCGAGGCCTGCTGAGGCACGGTCTCCGCGCCCGACGCACCGCGGTCGGCCGTGGCCGGCGGAAGGGCGAAGACGCGGCCGCTGTTGGCCTCCTCCGCGGCAGCCCTCTCCTTGGCCGCCGCCAGCGCACGCCGTGCCCGCCGCCCCGAGGGCCGAGCCGCGTCGCCATGGCCTGCCTCCACCGCGGCCAGCTCCATGCCGGACGCGGCGCCGGAAGCCTCCGACGGTCCCGAGGCCAGCGCGGGCAGCGCATGCTGCTCACCGGCCCGTCGCGCGCGGCGCCCCGTCCCGGTCGCCGGGACCGGCACGCCCTGCGGCGGCACCGCCTGACCCAACGCGGCGGATCCGGCCGCGTGTTCGGCCGCCGTCACCACGGCGCCCTCGGCGGCACTCGGCCGCCCGCGCCGCCGCCCGGTACCGCCCGAAGCACCACCAGAGGCCACCTCCGACGCGCCACCAGAGGTGACCCCCGACGCGCCACCGGCACTCTCCGAAGACCGCGCCTCCGCCACGGAGCCGCCCATGGGTCCGCCCACCGGCCCGGCCGCCACCGAACCCGGCCCACCGCCAAGCGTGGCGTCCTGGCTCCCCGGCGCACCGGCGGCCTCCGCCGCGCGGCGTCCCCTACGGCGCCCCGTGCCGGTCGGCGCGGCGGGCGCACCGGTCTCCGTACCGCCGACCGGGTCCGCCGGAATGCCGATCTCCAGGAAGGAGTCCGTCGAAGGACGCCGGGCACGCCGACGGCCGCCGCCCGTGGCGGGCGACGCCTGCTCCGGCACCGCGACCACGCCACCCGGAGCGGCGGACACAGCCGAACCGGCCCTCTCCGTAGAGCCCGCTCCGGAACCGCCCCTCTCCGTAGAGCCCGTCCCGCTCGCCCCGCTTGCCACGAGCGGTATTTCAAGTACGTACGCACTGCCGTTCATGCCCGGCACCTCGTGCGTCTGGAGCACACCGCCGTGGGCCCGCACGATGCCCCGCACGATCGGCTCGTGCACCGGGTCCCCGCCCGCGTAGGGCCCCCGGACCTCGATGCGGACGACCTCGCCGCGCTGGGCCGCGGCCACCACGATGGTCGAGTCGACGTAACCCCCCGCCGCACCCCCCGCGACAGCCGCACCCGCGCGCGTGTTGCCCGTCGCGTCGATCCCCGCCACGTCCGCGACGAGATGGGCCAGCGCGGTGGCGAGCCGGCCCGCGTCGACGACGATCTCCACCGGCGGCGCGTGCACGGCGAACTGCGCACGGCCGGGCCCGATCAGCTCGACCGCGCCCTCCACACCGGTGGCGATGACCGCGTCGAGCAGGGCCGGGGTGAGGGTCAGCTGTTCGTCGCCCGCGTCGAGCCGCTGGAAGCCGAGGACGTTGTCGACGAGGGTCGTCATCCGGGCGTACCCGGCGGAGAGGTGGTGCAGGACCTGGTTGGCCTCGGGCCACAGCTGGCCCGCGTCGTCCGCGGCGAGCGCGGCCAGTTCGCGGCGCAGCTCGTCGAGGGGCCCGCGCAGGGACGAGCCGAGGACGGCGAGGAGCTGGTCGTGCCGGGCCGCCAGCGTCTCGTACCGCGCCGTCTCGCGCTCGGCCAGCTCTTCGAAGCGGTCCTTCTCGCGCTCGGCGAGCGCCGCGTACCGCTCCTGTTCGGCGGCGAGCGCCTCCGCCCGCTGCTCCTCGGCGGCCTTGATCTCCTCGGCGCGCCGCTCCTCCGCCGCCTTGATCTCCTCGGCGTGCCGCTCGGTGGCGGCGCGGATCTCCTCCGCGTGCCGGGCGAGGGCGGCCTCGTGCTTCTCGGCCAGCTCGTCGTAGGGCCTGCGGTCGGTGAACGTCATCACCGCGCCGACCAGTTGGTCCCCGTCGCGTACGGGGGAAGTCGTCAGGTCGACCGGCACCTTGGCGCCGCTCTTGGACCACAGGACCTGCCCGCGCACCCGGTGCTTGCGCCCGGAGCGGAGGGTGTCGGCGAGCGGGGACTCCTCGTAGGGGAAGGGCTCGCCGTCGGCGCGCGAGTGCAGGACAAGCGGGTGCAGTTCCTGGCCGCCGAGGTCGCTCGCGCGGAAGCCCAGTATCTGCGCGGCGGCCGGATTGACGAGGACGACCCGGCCGTCGGTGTCCGTACCGACGACGCCCTCGGCGGCGGCCCGCAGGATCATCTCGGTCTGCCGCTGTGAACGGGCCAGTTCGGCCTCGGTGTCCACGGTGCCCGAAAGGTCCCGTACGACGAGCATCAGCAGTTCGTCGCCGGTGTAGCCGTGGTTGTCGTACGCGTGCCTGCCGTCTTCCAGCGGGGAGCTGGTGACCTCGACGGGGAACTCGGTGCCGTCCGTGCGCCGGGCGGTCATGCGCGTGGGCTTGGTGCGCCCGCGCTCGTCGATGGTGTCCGGGCGCCGCATGGAGCCGGGGATGAGCCGGGAGTCGAACTCCGGCAGCAGATCGAGCAGACCGCGCCCGACGAGTGCGGTGCCCGGTGTCTCGAACGCCTCCAGCGCGATCGCGTTCGCGTTCACCACGGTGCCGTTGGCGTTGACGAGCACCAGGGCGTCCGGGAGCGCGTCGAGTATGGCTGCGAGGCGAGCAGCGCCTCGGGATGGCCTGCTGCTCACGACGACGCTTCCTCCCTGGTTACCGCTGCTTGCCGACTCGCTCAGGCCATCTTGCCCCTCGGCCCGTGGCGTGTCACGGGAGGGAGTCTACGGGGAGTGGTTGCCCGCGCGGCGCCGGATGAGAGGGAGGTCGCACGCAGATGGTGTGAGTTTTCGGTACCGCCTGGTCACAGGAGGGTGGAGGGCGCCCTCCGGGAAACGGCGCCGGCGCCGGATCACGGCGAGGTGCGGGGCAGCACCGGGGCGAGGTTGTTCCAGCGCGAGATCTCGCAGCCGTTGGCGCGGCTGTAGCGCGCGTCGACGGGCCGTCCCTGCCAGGTGCCCGTGATGCGCGCGGTGGCGGGGCCGCCGTACTGCATCGTGCACGAGGCGTTGGTCGGCACGGGGGCGAACGGGTCGGTCCCGTACCTCGTGACCTCGTCGAGGCGTGCGCACGCCGCCGAGGCGGCCGGGTGCGAGCCGCCCGTGGGGTGGCACTTCAGTTCGAACCTGCCCTCTCCGTCGCCTCCCGAGTCCGAGACGGTGATCGTCAGCCGGTCGGTCGGGGTCTCGGCGGGGGTGACGGCGTGCGCGCTGAGGGGTGCGGTGGACAGCGCGGCGACGGAGGCGGCGGCGGTGAGGACGAGACGGCGCAGCATGGGGGCTCCACGGGGTCGGGCACGGCGGCGGACCCATGAGCGGGTCCACACCCTTTAACGCCGTTCGCCGCGTGACGTTGCGGGGCCGAGTACCGCTTTGCCGTGCGGGCCGCGCGACTAGTACCGTGGAGGACGCGATTGGTGACACCCCGCCTGGCTGTGTCATCATCTGCACGCACCCCCGCGCTCGCGCTGGTGTGCAAGCTGGAGGCGTCGCCTAGTCCGGTCTATGGCGCCGCACTGCTAATGCGGTTTGGGCCTTAAAGCCCATCGAGGGTTCAAATCCCTCCGCCTCCGCACTGTGAGCCCGAAGCCCCGGTCGTCCTCGACCGGGGCTTCGGTCGTGTCCGGGGTCTCCGCGGGGGTGCACCGGGGGCTCCCCGAAGGCTCTCCAGGGGCGTTTCCCCAGCTCAGAGCGGGTTTGGGAAACGGATTTCGCCTCACGGCGCAGGTCATGTAATGTTGTTCTCGCAACGCCGACGGGGCAGAAAAAACCCCGGAAGCACAAGCACTCGTAGCTTAACGGATAGAGCATCTGACTACGGATCAGAAGGTTGCAGGTTCGAATCCTGCCGAGTGCACAGCAGACCAGAGGCCCTGACGGGAAACCGTCAGGGCCTCTGGTCGTTTGTGCG
>NZ_WMBF01000536.1:0-3999 GCF_019400875.1 Streptomyces anatolicus
GTACGGGGGAGGAAGGTGGTGCGGTCACGCGCGTACTCCCAAGGTCGGAGACGCAGAGAACTAAACCGCGTGGGCGAAGGCGTGGGAAGAGGCCGTGAGATCGATCCCCTCGCCACGACGACGATCAGAGGGAGCGAAGAAGGCGGAAACAGGCCAAGAAGTCCGAGGAGCGGGAGCACGCGCACCGGGGCCGAATGCGCCCCGGCGGCTCCCCCTCGGCGCCGCCTGTCGGCCGTTCGGTGGCAGGACAATCCCCCAGCGGACCATGCCCAGTTCAAAACGTTTTTTCCCTTGTGCACACATGCGTCGTCGAGTTGTGCAGTCGTTGACTAAACCCACAAGTAGCAACGTGATCGCACAACGAACATATGCGTTTTTCCGATTGTCATACTTTCTTTCACGGTCTTGCAGCATCTTCCGGTTATGCACATAGCTGGGTGCTGCGACCTTTCCCGTCCCGAGGTTCCCGATGAGCCTGGGACAGGTCGACGGAGCCCCCGCGCGCCGTCGACCAGGGAAGCGGTCGTCACCTCTATCCGAGGAGACGTCATGAAGAAGGCCTACGAAGCTCCGGCGCTCGTCCGGCTCGGGACGTTCCGGAAGAAGACCGGGCTGCTGCAGCGGTCCGGAAACGACCGACTCATTTTCAGCAAGAACTGACGACCGACGGTTTCTGACCCGACGTCATGACTGAACCGCACTCGAGTGCGGGGACGGGCCCCGGCGACGCGCACTTCACGGTCTTCAACGACCGTGCGGACGCGGCCGCCGTGGCCCGCTCCTTCACCCACCCAGGAACCCGTGTCCTCAACCATTCCTCGGGCCGGCCGTGGCTGGTCGGCCAGTGGGCCGACGAAGAGATCGTCACGGCGCGCGCCGGCCGCGCCGCCCTGGCCGTCATCGGCTGCTGCCCCGTCACCGCCACCGAACTGGAGGCCAGGGCAGGGCGGTTGCGCGATCTGACGGAGCTGGACGTGTGGGCCCGCTCCCTGCCCGGCAGCTTCCACCTCGTCGCCGCCCTGGACCAGCGGCTCAGGATGCAGGGCACCGCGTCCGGGCTCCGGCTGGTCTTCCACGCCGCCGTGGACGGTGTGCCCGTGGCCGCCACCCGCGCCGATGTCCTCGCCACCGCCCTGGGCCACGACCCCGACGAGGAACAGCTCGCGATCCGGCTGATGTGGCCGGTCCCCTATCCGCTCTCCGAGACGTCCCTCTGGCACGGTGTCACCGCGGTGCCACCACAGGACGCGCTGACCGTCGGCGCGGACGGGCGGACCGTGCACCACTCGCGGTGGTGGACCCCGCCGGAGCCGGTCCGCACCCTCGCCGACGGCGCGCCGCTGGTCCGCGAGGCCCTTGACACGGCCATCGACGCCCGCACGCGCCGAGGCGGCGTGGTCAGCTGCGACCTGTCCGGCGGCCTGGACTCCACCTCCATCTGCTTCCTCGCCGACCGGTCCCCCGCCAGGGTGGTGGCCAGCACCTGGCCGGGACGCGACCCGGCCGACACCGATCTGCACTGGGCCGAGCGGGCGGTGAAGCACCTGCCGGACGTCGAGCACGTGGTGTGGGACGCGCACGCCTCACCGCTGGTCTACGACGACCTGCTGGGCATCGACGACCTGCTGGACGAACCGACCATCGGCGTCATGGACCGCTCGAGGGTGCTGAGCCATCTGCCCGACATGGCCCGGCGGGGCAGCCGAGTGCACCTGACGGGCATCGGCGGCGACCACGTGGCCTGGTGCTCGGAGGCGTACTACCACCGACTGACGCGCACCCGCCCGCTGTTCGCGCTGCGGCAGCTGCGCGGCTTCCGGGCCCTGTGGCAGTGGCCGCTCGGTACGACGGCCCGCGCCCTGGCCGACTCCCGCCCGTACGGCAGGTGTCTCGCCGACGCCGTCGGACACCTGCGCGAGCCACTCCCGGCATCGGCCACCACCAGTCTCGGCTGGGGCATGCCGCCGCGCCTCTTCAAGTGGATCACGCCCGACGCGGCACGCATGGTCGAGCGGGCACTGCGGGAGGCCGCTTCGGCGGTCGAGCCCCTGCACCCCGACCGTGGCATGCACGCCGATCTGGAACAGATCCGCTCGTGCACGCGCATCATCCGTCAGTGGGACCGCATGGCGGCCCGCGTCGGTGTCCCGATGGCCTCGCCGTTCCTCGACGACCGCGTCATCGAGGCGTGCCTCGCGATCCGGCCGGAGGAACGCGTCACACCCTGGGCGTACAAGCCCGTGCTCACCACCGCGATGCGCGGCATCGTGCCCGAGGAGTGCCTGCGGCGCACCACCAAGGCGGCCGCCGCCATGGACGCCGCCGACGGACTGCGCACACACCGCGCCGACCTGCTTGCCCTGTGGGAGGACTCCAGGCTGGAACGGCTCGGCCTGGTCGACGGTGCGGCGCTGCGCCGCCTCGCGCAGCGGCCCTCCATGCCCGGGCTGCGCGACGGCATCCTCTACTCGACCATCGCCGCCGAGGTATGGCTGCGCGGCCTCTCCCCCGCCCGTACCCGATAGGCCCGTCACCGGAGAAAGGCAGTCACCCACCATGGCACTGCGGTTCGGCCCCGATGTCTCCACCACGGAGACCGACTACGGCACGGTTCTCTTGGACCAGCGCAGCGGAAACTACTGGGAACTCAACCCCACCGGGACCCTCGTCGTGAAGACCCTCCTCGACGGCGGCGAGGAGGCGGCGGCCATCGACGCGCTCGTCTCGGAGTTCGACATCGACCGGACCCGCGCGGAGCAGGACGTCACCACTCTCGTACGGGAACTGCGGGATGCGGGGCTGGTCTCATGACGACACCGAGCGCTCTGGAACGGCCCACGGGCGTCCCCTTCACCCGGCGTCTCGCCGCCCGCCTGGTGCTGCTGCCCGCCGTCGCGCTCTCCTTGCTGCCCCCGCGCCGGATCCGCGCCGTCCTCGGTGTCGTACGCCGGGGCGCCGCCCCGGCCAGCGCCGCGCAGGCGAGGAACGCCCGGGACGCGATGTGCGCGACCAGCCTGCTCTGCGCCGGCCCGAAAGGCTGTCTGCCCCGCTCACTGGGGGCCGCTCTGCTGTGCCGGCTGATGGGCGGCTGGCCGACGTGGTGCACGGGGGCGAGCGTGGTGCCTCCCTTCAACGCGCACGCCTGGATCGAGGCGGAGGGCCGGCCCATCGGAGAGGACGTGCCCGACGACTACTTCGCGCGGTTGCTCTCGGTGGGACCGGCGGGAACTTCTCGGGTCGGCTGCTAGTTTCTACAGTGTTGTAGATTCTACGCTGCTGTAGAACACCCGATCTCGATCTGTGCATGGAGTGCCCCATGGCCCTGTGGGACCGCGTCAAGGAATCCGCGTCGACGATGCAGACCCAGCTGCTGGCGAAGAAGAACGACCTCAAGAGCGGCGCCTTCCGCGACGCGAGCATGGCGATGTGCGCCCTGGTGGCAGCCGCGGACGGCACGGTGGACCCGGCCGAACGCGCGCGCGTGGCCCAGCTCATCGGCTCGAACGAGGTGTTGCGGAACTTCCCGGCGGACGACCTGCGCCACCGCTTCGACGCCTGCGTCGACAAGCTGACCGCCGACTTCGCGTTCGGCAAGGTGAGCGTCCTCCAGGAGGTCGCCAAGGCGAGGAAGAAGCCCGCGGAGGCCCGCGCGGTCATCCAGATAGGCATCGTCATCGGCGGCGCCGACGGCGACTTCGACAAGGACGAGCAGGCCGTGGTGCGCGAGGCGTGCTTCGCGCTGGACCTGCCGCCGCACGAGTTCGACCTGTAACGGCCGCTTCGGCACGAGGCCGGTTCGGAGCGGCGCACGCTCGGAGCGGCGCACACTCGGAGCCGCGCCCGTTCACAGCGGCGTGGCCGCCCGCAGGATGAGGACCATCGTGACCGCGGAGTTCGCCGAGGACATCGCGGACACGACGGTGCCGAACGCGGCGCACCACAGGGCGAGTCCCACCGCGGTGAACAGGGAGGGACGCGGGCGGGCGGCGGGCGCGGGGG
>NZ_WMBF01000537.1:0-3999 GCF_019400875.1 Streptomyces anatolicus
GTGGGGCGGGGCACGGGGAGGTTCACGGTCAGGTCGAGCCGTCCGTCGGGGGTGTAGCGGCGGACGGCTCCGCCGTTCCAGAGGGCGACCCAGACACATCCGTCCGCGTCGACGGCGAGCCCGTCGGGGTCGCCCGCGCCGTCCTCGATCACCGCGAACGGGCGCCGGTCACGCACGTGTCGTCCGTCGAAGTCGAGGACGTCGACGCGGCGGGTCGGGCTGTCGGCGTAGTACATGAGCCGCCCGTCGGGGCTCCAGCCCGTGCCGTTGCTGACGGCCACGTCGCCGAGCGGTCCGGACTGCCCGGTGACGGTGCCGTCCGGGGCGACGCGGGTGAGGCCGCCACCGCCCGGCGCCTCGTCGTAGCGCATGGTGCCCGCCCAGAGCGAACCGTCGGGCGCCACGGCGGCGTCGTTGCCGCGCCGGCCCGGCACGGGGTCGCGCACCAGCCAGGAGAAGGGCGCGCCGCCTGGGCCGTACAGGCCGATGCCGTCACGGAGGTTGACGACCAGGCCGCCGCCCGCACGGGGCTTCGCCGCGCCGACGTGCTGCTCGGTGGCCATGACCGTGCGGCGGCCGTCGGCGGGGTCGTACGTATGGACGCGGGAGGCGAGGATGTCGACCCAGATGAGGCGTCCGGCGGCCGCGTCCCAGGTAGGGCCCTCGCCGAGCAGCGCCTGCTCACGGACCACCACCTCGTACGCGGCTCTCACCGCGCGTCCCCGCGGTGGCCGAGGCGGACCGAGAGGTCGTCGGCGCCCTTGGCGGCGAGTTCGGCGAGTTCCTGCTCGCGCGCCTCGCTCCAGCGGATCATCGGTACGGAGATGGAGAGCGCCGCGACGACCCGGCCCGCGCCGTCCCGCACGGGCGCGGCCACGCAGCTGACGTCCGGGTTGGACTCGCGGTGCTCGACCGCGATCCCCCGCTCGCGGACCGTGGCGAGCGTGGCGAGAAGCTCGTCCGGATCGGTGATGCTGGCGGGCGTCATCGCGGTGAACTCCCTGCCGTCCAGGCGGGCTTCCAGTTCCTCCTGCGGCAGCGAGGCGAGGAGCATCTTGCCGACGGAGGTGCAGTGCGCGGGCAGGCGGCGGCCGGCGGCGGAGACCATGCGCACGGCGTGCGTGGAGTCCACCTTGGCGATGTAGATGACGTCCGTGTCCTCCAGGATGGCGACGTGGACGGTCTCGTCGCAGGTCTCGGCGACCTCGCGGGCCACCTGCTGACCTTCGGCGGCGAGGTCCAGCTGCTCGGCGTAGCGACTGCCGAGCTGGTAGGTGCGTACGCCGAGGCGGTAGCGGCCCGGCTGGTCCGGAATCTGGACGAGGTAGGAACGGGCCGCCAGGGTGGTGAGCAGTTCGTGCACGGTGGTGCGCGGCAGCTGGAGCTTGCGGGTCACCTCGGGCGCGGAGAGCGTCCCGTCCCCTTCCAGGAACAGTTCGAGTATGTCCAGCGACCTGGTCACCGCGGGAACGAGTCGTCCCATGAGCCCTCCCACCCTGCGCGTCCGAAACCTCGGCCGCTGATCGATATGACGAACACAGGCTAGGCGCCCCAGACCGTTCCGCGCGACCCATTGACACGTTCCGGCCACCGTGAATACCGTCACGCCAACATTTCGAACGTGTGACGAAATACCGAACAAGTCAAGGGGCAACTGCCTTGCGCATCACGGGAATCAGCACGCATGTGGTCGGAACACCCTGGCGTAACCTCACCTACGTCCAGGTGCACACCGACGAGGGCCTGACCGGAATCGGCGAGACGCGCATGCTCGGCCACACCGACGCGCTCATCGGTTACCTCCGCGAGGCGGAGACCAACCACATCGCCGGGTCCGACCCGTTCGCCGTCGAGGACCTTGTCCGCAGGATGAAGTACGGCGACTACGGCCGGGCCGGCGAGATCGTGATGTCGGGCATCGCGGTCATCGAGATGGCCTGCTGGGACATCAAGGGCAAGGCGCTGGGCGTCCCCGTCTGGCAGCTGCTCGGCGGCAAGGTCACCGACCGCGTCAAGGCGTACGCGAACGGCTGGTACACCACCGAGCGCACCCCGGAGGCGTACCACAAGGCGGCCCAGGCCGTCATGGAGCGCGGCTACCGCGCGCTGAAGATCGACCCCTTCGGGACCGGCCACTACGAACTCGACCACGAACAGAGCCTGTACGCGGTGTCGTTGATCGAGGCCGTGCGCGACGCGATCGGGCCCGACGCCGAGCTGATGCTGGAGATGCACGGCCGGTTCTCGCCCGCCACGGCGATCCGCCTCGCCCGCGACCTCGCGCCGTTCCGCCCGGCCTGGCTGGAGGAGCCGGTGCCGCCGGAGAACCTGAAGGCGCTGGAGAAGGTCGCCGCGAAGGTGGAGATGCCGGTGGCGACCGGCGAGCGCATCCACGACCGGATCGAGTTCCGGGAACTCTTCGAGAGCCAGGCGGCGGACATCCTGCAGCCGGACGTCGGCCACATCGGCGGCATCTGGGAGACCCGCAAGCTCGCGGCCACCGCCGAGACGCACTACATGCTGATCGCCCCGCACAACGTGGGCGGTCCCGTGCTGACCGCCGCCTCGCTCCAAGTCGGCTTCACCGCACCGAACTTCAAGATCCTGGAGCACTTCAACGACTTCGCCGACGCCGACATCAAGAAGGTCGTCAGGGGCGCGCCGCGAGTCGATCCGGAGACGGGCTGCTTCGAGCTGTCGCACGCCCCGGGTCTCGGCGTCGAGCTCGACATCGACGCCGCCGCCGAATTCCCCCAGCAGCAGGCGCGGTTCGACCTGTGGGCCGAGGGCTGGGAGAAGCGTGCGCCGGGCGGGGCGAAGAGTTGAGCAGTCGCGCGATCGTCGTCGACCGGCCGGGCGAGCACCGGCTGGTCACCGGGGACGTCCCGGTGCCGGGGCCCGGCGAGGTCCTTGTCAGGGTGGCCGCCGCGGGGATCTGTATGAGCGACCGCGAGGTGTACGACGGTCATCGCGACGCCGCCTACGTCCGCTACCCGGTGATCCCGGGCCACGAGTGGTCCGGGACCGTGGTGGCGGTCGGCGAGGGCGTCGCGCCCGCGCTCGTCGGCCGCAAGACCGTCGCCGAGGGGTTTCGCGCGTGCGGCGTCTGCGAGCGCTGCCGGTGCGGGGAGACGAGCCTGTGCACCGGCGGTTACGCGGAGACCGGGTTCACCGAGCCGGGTGCCTTCGCCGACCATCTGACCGTGCCCGCGCGGCTGTTGCACCCGCTGCGGGATGACGCGGACCTGCGCGCGGCCGCCCTGCTGGAGCCGTCCGCGGTGATCGCGGCGGCCGTGCGGACGGGCCGTCCGAGCCCCGGCGAGCGCGTCGCGGTGGTCGGCGCGGGCACGCTCGGGCAGCTCGCGGTGCAGCTGCTCGCCGCGTCGAACCCCGCCGAGCTGGTCGTGGTCGATCCCCGCGGGGCCCGTGCGGAGCAAACGCGGGACTTCGGCGCCACGGACGCGCTCTCGCCCGACGAGGCTCGGGCCGTCCATGGCCGCTTCGATCTGGTCGTGGAGACGGCGGGCGCGCCGACCACCGCCGCCTCGTCGTGTCTGCTCGCGCGCCGGGGCGGGCGGGTCGTCCTCACCGGGATGTTCACGGCGGGGGCGGTCGGCATCGACCCGGTGCATCTGTCGCTGAGCCAGCTGGAGGTGCGCTCCGTCTTCGGGGCGCCGTCCTCCGCCTGGTCGGACGCGGTGCGGGCGTTCGGGCTCGGGCTGCTCGACCCGGCCCCGCTGATCACCCATGAGTTTCCGCTGGAGCGGTTCGGGGAGGCCGTCGCCCTGGTGGGCGGGGGCGGCCCGAAGACCGGGAAGGTGCTGCTGTCGCCCTGAGTTCTCGCGGCGGGCCGCGTGTGGCCGGTCGTGCCACGCGGCGGAGCCGCACATGTCCCAGCCCCGCGCCCCTTGCCGGGCGCCCTCTCACGAAATCCGCGCCCCTTGCCGGGGCGCCCCCTCACGAAATGGGAGTCCCGTGACCGCCCCGTCAGCCCCCCGG
>NZ_WMBF01000538.1:0-3999 GCF_019400875.1 Streptomyces anatolicus
GGGTGAGGGTGCGGGGTGCGCGTGCGCCTTGTGAGGGGTGGCCTTGCGGCAGGTCTTCCTCAGGAAGATCAGGTCTCCCTGAGGAAGATCAGGGGCAGGCTCTCCGCGAACCCTGCGAAGAGATGAGGTACGTGCGGTGCGGCGGATGAGCGTGGATGTCGCGGTGGCGGGCAACGGCGTGCTGGGCCTTTCGATCGCCGTGGAACTGGCCCGGCGTTCACCGGGACTGCGGGTGGCGGTGGCCGGCCCCGCTGCCCGGCCGGGCGCGGCGACGGTGGCGGCCGGCGCGATGCTGAACTGCTTCGCCGAGGTCACCGACCGCGTCGGCGCCCATCCCGCTTCCCGGACGAAGTTCGCGCTCGCCCGCGCGGCGCTCGACGCCTGGCCCGACTGGCTGGAAGGGCTGCGCGACGGAGGGCGGGGCCGGGGGCCCGAGCTGGTGTCGCCGGGCACGTTCGTCGTCCTCGGCGCCCGAGCGACCCCCACCGCCACCCGGAACTTCGACGCCGTCCACGCGGCACTCAAGGAGTACGCCGAGCCGCACCACGAGGTCGAGGCCGCCGACATCCCCGGCCTGCGCCCCGTCCCCCACGAACGGCCCGTACGCGCCCTCTACCTGGAGCGGGAGGGAGCCGTCGACGCGCGAGCCGTCCTCGACGCGCTGGAGGACACCGGGCGCCGCCTCGGCGTCACCTTCCTCGACGGTCAGGCATCCGAACTCCTGAGCGCGCACGGCAAGGTCACCGGGATGCGCCTCGAAGACGGCACCGAACTCGCGGCGGGAGCCGTCGTGGTGGCCGCGGGCGCCGCCTCCCACACGCTTCTGCGCCAACCGCTCCCCGACCGTACGCCGCCCCTGCTGCACGGCACGGGTCTCGCCGTGCGGACCGCCCGCCAGGCCCCGCCCGGCTTCGACCGCGTCATCCGCACCCCCACCCGGTCGGGCGCGTGCGGCATGCACCTCGTTCCCCTGGGGGGCGGACAGGAGTACATCGGCGCGACGAACATCGTGCTGTTCGATCCGCCCCCGGGACCCCGTATCGGCGTCACCCAGTCCCTGCTGCGCTTCGCCACCGACCAGTTCGACACCCGCCTCGGCATGTCCGCCGTCCAGGAGTGGCATTACGGCAGCCGCCCGGTCCCCCTGGACTGCTTCCCGCTCCTGGGTCCGGCCGCCGGCACGGACGGGCTGTTCGTGGCCACGGGCACCTACCGCGACGGCCTCCACAGCTCCCCGGTCATCGCCCGCCACCTCACCGACATGATCCTCGGCCCCGGCACCACACCGGAACTCCTGGAACCGTTCGCCCCCGTGCGGGCCCCGATCGAGACCATGACCGTCGAGGCGTGCGTCGAGTTGTCCGTGTCCGACGCCGTCGAGACGGCCACCGAGTACGGCATGCGCATGCCGTACTTCCTCGACACCGAGCCGGTCGCCGCGCATGCCCGGGACGAAGCCCGCCGAGCCCTGGAACGCCTCGCCCAGCCGGTCGCGCTCGCCCCCGAGATCCTCGCGGCGGTCGGCGAGGCCTCCGCCCCTCACATCGAGCGCCTGAACACCTACCTGAGGCAGCTCCGCCGGGCCGGGCCGCCTGTCTGACCTCGGGAGCTGCTGGCGCCGTTTTGCGCAGTTCCCCGCGCCCCTGGCGGGGCTTCTGCCGCCCCCCTCGTCAGCGAGGCAGCAGGGATATCAGGGCCGTCGCGAGGCCGCCGCGCCAGCATGCGTAGTCGTGGCCTCCGTTGAACTCCTCGTACGTCACCTCGTATCCCCGCGCCCGCAGGACGTTGCGCAAGCGGCGGTTCTCGGCGAGGAGCATCCATTCCTGGGCGCCCACCTCCAGGTGGAGGCGGACCGGGCGGCGCGGCGTGCGGGCGTACTCGCGGGTGAGCCACTCCGGGCCCCGCCCGTCCGGGGCGTTCTCGTCCGGCCACCAGAAGGAACCCGACTGGCTGAGCGCCGCGCCGAAGCGGTCCGGGCGGCGGTGGACCGCGTACGCCGCCGTGAGGCCGCCCGCGCTCTGGCCCGCGATGACCGTGCGCTCGGCGGGGGTTGAGATGTCGTACGCGTCCGCCGCCCACGGCAGCAGCACGTCCGCGAGCCAGTCCACGAAGGCGCCGCTGCAACTCAGGTCCTCCATCCGGCGCCCCATCGTGTCGACGAGGAGCGCGGCCGTCGGCGGCAGCGCGCCCTCGGCGTGCAGCGCGTCGAACGTGGCGCCGACGCCGAGCACCGGGCCCCACATCTCGCCGTCCAGGAGGACGGCGAGGGCGCGGGGCGGCTCCGGTGGGAGGTGGAGGGTGACGCGTCTGCCGTCCACCTCGGCCTCGGTGGACTTCCCCGCCGGCCTCGCGCGGCGGCCCACGTACGGCTGGGGCGGCGCGTCCGGCAGGGACATCACCGAGGCGGGGTTGCGGCCGTCGCGGGCGGGCAGCCGCGGGTCGCCGTTGAGCGGGTCGGGGACAGCGTCGGCGAGGACGCGCAGCCAGGCCTCGCGGTCGGTGCGGAGGGTGTCCTGCCGGGTGCCGTGGGCGACGTAGAACTGGTACGACGCCCGGTGGTCGGCCCGCAGCCGGTGGCCGAGCGCCCACACGTCCGTGCCCGGCAGGCGCTCCATCAGGTGCGGGGAGAGGTCGCCCGCGTGGCGGTCCCTGTCGGTGACGGTGTGCAGCAGCGCGAGGACGTCCGTGGCGGGGCGCGCTGGGTCGTCCCGCCAGAGGAACGTGACGAGGCGGTGGGCAGGGTCGCCGGACGGGTCGGGCTCGACGAGGGGCGTGCCGGTGGTCTCGACGCGGTTCCAGAACTCCCGTTCGGCGCCGGGGACCCGGGCTCGTACGGCGTGAAGGAGCGTCCGCAGCAGCGGGCTTCGCACAGGGGTGATCTCTCTCGGGTTCGGGTTCGGGCTCGGGGGTGTCATACGCGCGTCCGGGTTCGAGGTGTCATACGCGCGTCGCCGCCGACCGGCCGAGCAGCACCCACAGCAGGAACGGGCCGCCGAGCACGGTCGTGACGACGCCGACCGGCAGCTCCGAGCCGTCGAAGACGACGCGCCCGAGCGTGTCCGCGGCGACCACGAGCACCGCGCCCGTCAGCATCGAGCCGACCAGCGGCACCCGCAGCGGGCCCGCGAGGCGGGAGGCGATGACGGGCGAGGCGAGGGCGACGAACCCGACGGGCCCGCAGATGCCGACCGCCAGTCCGGCCAGCGCGACGGCGAGGAGCAGGCAGATCAGGCGGGTGCGCCCGGCGTGGGAGCCGAGGGAGGCGGCGGTGTCGTCGTCGAAGCGGAGTACGCCGAGGTGGCGGGCGACGGCGAGGGCGAGCGGGACGAGGACGGCGAGGCCGATGAGGACGGGCACGGCGACGGAGTAACCGCGGCCGTTGAGGCTGCCGGAGGTCCATACGTACAGCGAGCTGGCCGAGTTGAGCGAGCGGCGCGAGAGGACGACCTGGGTGGCGGCGGAGGCGAGCGCGGACATGGCGAGGCCGACGACGAGCACGCGGTAGCCGCGCTGCCCGAGCCCTCCGGAGACGACCGTCACGACGACCACGGCGACGAGCGCGCCGATCGGCCCCGCCCACCAGGCGCCGAAGGACCCCGAGGCGCTGAAGGTGACGGAGACGAGGACGGCGGCGGTGGCACCGTCGTTGACGCCGAGGAGTTCGGGGGTGGCGAGGCGGTTGCGGGCGAGGGTCTGGGTGAGGCACCCGGCGAGACCGAGCGCGGCGCCCGCGGTGAGCCCGGCGACGATGCGGCCGAGGCGGAACTTCTGCACGAGGAGTACGTCGAAGTGGTCGCCGTATCCGAAGACAGCCCGGAAGGTGCGGCTGACGCCCATGTCGCTCTGTCCGGCGTACGCGGAGAAAACGACGGCGACGAGGAGCAGCGCGGCGAGCAGCAGCGAGGCGAGGGTCGCGCGGCGGGCGAGGAGGAAGGAGAAGGGGCCGGTGCGCAGGACGTAGGTGTCGGCGGGGGCGGGCTTGGTGATGTCGGGCCCTGG
>NZ_WMBF01000539.1:0-3992 GCF_019400875.1 Streptomyces anatolicus
CCCCCCGTGGCCGTGGCGCCCGCATAGCGCTGCGCACCCTCCAGGTGTTCCTCGGAGTGTTCTTCGCCGTCGCGAGCGGGGTGCCCAAGCTGATCGCGCACCCCACCGCCGCGGAGTCCTTCGACAAGCTCGGCTGGGGCGCCCCCGGCATGTACACCATCGGCGCGCTGGAACTGCTCGGCGGGATCGCGCTGTTGGTCCCGCTGCTCTCCTCGGTCGCCGCGACGGCGTTCATCGGCCTGATGGCCGGCGCGTTCATCGTGACGGTCACGCAGTTCGGCGGGGAGAACGCGGCGACGCCGCTGATCCTGATCCTGCCGCTGGCGTGGATCGCGTGGGCGCGGCGCGACGAGACGGCGAAGCTGATCGCCCGCCTCCGGGGGTGAGCCCCAGCCCCTCGGGGACCCGGCGCGGCCTCCGGGGCCCGCGCGGCCCCCGGCGACCGGTGGCCCGCTAGCCCTCCATGCCCCGCAGGCGTTCCATCTCGCGGCGGTCCCGCTTCGTGGGGCGGCCCATGCCCCGGTCGCGGATGCCCGCCGGGGCCACGGCCTCGCGCGGCGGGGGCGGCGGGCTGTTGTCGACGTACGCCTCGACGGCGACCGGCGCGCCGACGCGCTTGCGGAGCACGCGCTTGACGATGACGATCCGCTCCCGGCCGCCCGCCTCCCGCAGCCGCACCTCGTCGCCCACGCGGACACCGTGCGCGGGCTTGACGCGCACGCCGTTGACCCGCACATGGCCGCCCTTGCAGGCGGCGGCGCCCATCGAGCGCGTCTTGACGAGGCGGACCGACCAGATCCAGCTGTCGACCCGCACCGAGCCCTCGCCGGTGTTCCCCGCACCGGTGTTCCCCGCCGCGCCGCCCGCCGGAGCACCGCCCGCCGACGCGCCGCCCGCCGCGCGGACCGTGCCGCCTCCTGAAGTCTGCGAAGCCATGCCCCGACCATAGTCCGGCTCCGCCGCGCCGCGCCCGCCTCCCGGCGAGCCGTCCGGAATCCGCTGACCCCCGCCGTCGATAATCCGGACCTATCGCAACAAACCGGTCCGCACATGTCGTACGACTCCCAGGGGTGCTGCCCATGACGTCATTCGAAGCCACCGTCGACGGTCTGATGGGCGGGCTGCGGGCCGACCTCGAACGGCTCGCCGCGATCCCCTCGATCGCCTTCCCCGGGTTCCCGGCCGCCCCGGTCGAGCAGGCCCACGACCTGGTGGCCGCGCTGCTGCGCGACGCAGGTGTCCCGAGCGTCGAGCGGCTCGACCTGCCGGACACCGCCCCCGTGGTCTACGGCGAGATCCCGGCCCCGGTGACCGGCGCGCCGACCGTCCTGCTCTACGCCCACTACGACGTGCAGCCCCCGGGCGACGAGGCGCTGTGGAGATCGCCGCCTTTCGAGCCGACCGCCGTCGAGGGCGGCCTGCGCGCCCGGGGCATCGCGGACGACAAGTGCAACGTCATCGCGCACCTGGGGATGTTGCGGGCCTTCGCGGGGCGGCCACCGGTCGGCGTCAAGATCGTCATCGAGGGGCAGGAGGAGTACGGCAGCGCCTTCGACGACTATCCGCCCACCGACCCGCGGCGGTTCGCCTGCGACGCCATGGTCATCGCCGACCTCGGCAACCTCCGCCCGGGCACCCCCACCCTCACCACCGGCCTGCGCGGCGCCTGCGAGCTGGTGGTGGAGGTCCGCACCCTCGACGAACCGCGCCACAGCGGCGGCTTCGGCGGCGCGGCGCCCGACGCGCTGCTCGTGCTCCTGAAGGCGCTCGGCACCCTCCATGACGTGCACGGGGATGTCGCGGTCGCGGGGCTGCGACGCGAGGAGTGGAGCGGGACGACGTACACGGAAGAGGAGTTCCGCGCGCTCGCGGGTGTGTGCGAGGGCGTGCCGCTGATCGGCAGCGGCAGCCTCGGCGAGCGGCTGTGGAGCGGGCCCGCGATCACCGTGACCGGTCTGGACGCGCCGAGCGTCGACCATGGCGCCTCCGCTGTCGTGCCGTATGCCCGCGCCAAGCTGAACCTGCGGTTCCACCCCCGGCAGGACCCGAAGGAGGCACAGGCCAAGCTGGTCGCCCACCTGCGTTCGCTCAAGCCCTTCGGCGTCCCGCTCACCGTCACCCCCGGCGACTCCGGACCCGGCTACGAGGCCGCCACCGGCGGGCCCGCCTACCGCGCCGCACGCGCCGCGCTCAAGGAGGCGTGGGGCGCGGACGCCTCGTACGTCGCGACCGGCGGTTCGATTCCGCTGGTCAACGGTCTCGCCGCGGCGGTGCCCGACGCGGAAGTGCTGCTCTTCGGCGCCCAGGACGGCATGTGCAACCTGCACGCCCCGAACGAGCGCGTCCTCTTCTCCGAGCTGCGCAACACCGTCGTCGCCCTGTGCGCCTTCGTACGGGAGTACGCGGCGGGCTTCCGTACGGAAGGCGGTGCGGTGTGAGTGCCACCGAGACGCCGGTCGGCGGTGACCCGGCCGAAGGGCCCTCGGGCGAGCGGGGCAAGCGGAAGTTCACCTTTCCCAGCGCGCTGACGGTACTCGCCGTCGTCACCGTCGCCGTCTGGCTGCTCGCCTTCCTCATCCCCTCCGGGCAGTACGACCGGAACGACTCCGGCGCCCCCGTCGAAGGCACCTACCACCGCGTCGACTCCGGCCAGTCCTTCGTCGACCGCCTCAACGACCTGTTCCTGGCGCCCGTCAACGGCCTCTACGGCATCCAGGACGAGAAGACCGCGTTCGTCGCCCCCGACAACGTGGGCGCCCTGTACGGCAGCGCGGGCGTGTTCCTCTTCGTGCTTGCCATCGGGGCCTTCATCACCGTCGTCTTCGCCACCGGCGCCCTCGACCGGGGCATCGGGCGGCTCGCGCACCGGCTGCGGGAGCGCGGGGCGCTGCTGATCGCCGGGGTCATGGTCGTCTTCTCCGTACTCGGCACCGTCGAGGGCTTCGCCGAGGAGACGCTCGGCTTCTACGGACTGATCGTGCCGCTGATGCTCGCCCTCGGCTACGACCGCATGACCGCCGTCGGCGTCATCATCCTCGGCGCGGGCGTCGGCGTGCTGTGCTCGACGGTGAACCCCTTCGCGACGGGCGTGGCCTCCTCCGCCGCCGACATCTCCCTCGGCGACGGCATCGTGCTGCGCTTCGCCATGTGGATCGTGCTCACCGCGGTCACGGTGGCGTACGTCATCCGCTACGCCACGCGCGTGCGGCGCGACCCGGAGCGCTCCCTTTCGGGGTTCCTGCCGGGCGACCGGGACCGCGAGCGGGCCGCGGCGGGCGTGAGCGAGGTGCCGGAGCTGACCCGGCTGCACAAGACCGTGCTCGTCGCGACGGCGCTCGTCTTCGCCTTCATGATCTTCTCGGTGGTGCCCTGGTCGAGCGCGCTCACCGGCGACGCCGACGCCACCCCGTACGGCTTCGAACTCGGCTGGTCCTTCCCGCAGCTGGCGGCGCTCTTCCTCTGCGCGGCCGTCCTCGTCGGGCTCGTCGCGCGGATGGGGGAGCAGCGGCTCAGCTCGACGATCATCCAGGGCGCGGCCGACTTCGTCTCGCCCGCGCTTGTCATCCTGCTGGCCCGCGGCGTCACGACGATCATGAACAACTCGAAGATCACGGACACCGTCCTGCACTCCATCGAGGGCGTGGTGAAGGGGACGTCCTCCGGCCTCTTCGCGGTCATCGTCTTCGTCGTGAACCTCCCGCTCGCCTTCCTGATCCCCTCCACCTCCGGCCACGCCACGCTCGCCATGCCGATCCTCGCCCCGCTCGCCGACTTCGCCGGCGTCCCGCGCGCGGTCGTCGTGACGGCCTGGCAGGCGGCCAGCGGCTGGATGAACCTGTGGGTGCCGACGACGGCGGTGACCATCGGCGGCGTGGCGCTGGCGAAGGTCGGCTACGACAGGTACCTGCGGTTCGTGTGGCCGCTGCTAGCGGTGCTGTTCCTGCTGATCTGCGGGTTCGTGGCGCTGGGGGCGGTGCTGACCTGAGGCGGGG
>NZ_WMBF01000540.1:0-3992 GCF_019400875.1 Streptomyces anatolicus
GGAGGGGGCCGTCGCAGGGGTCCGCGAGGGCTGCCGTCCCTCCGACGCCCTCGCCAGCGCCTCACGCACCGCCTCCTCGTCCAGCGGACGGCTGTGCGCCGCGTCGCCCCCGGCGCCGTCCGAACCGGCCAACTGCCAGGCGCCCAGCGCCCCCGCCGCCGTGCCGACGGCCACCCATGCCGCCGTGACGACCGCGCTCCGCCACTTCCTCATCCCGCCACTGTGCCGCATCGTTTCCTAACACCCGGTTAAGACCGTGCTTGCGTTCGAGCCCCCGCCCCTCACTACGGTGGTTGTATGGCGCACCTTCTCGTCGTCGAGGACGACCCCCAGCTCCGCGGCGCGCTGGTGCGTGCCCTGCGCGACAAGGGGCACGCGGTGGCGACCGCGCCCAGCGGCATGGCGGGGCTCGACGCCGCCGTCACCAGCCCCCCTGACCTGGTCGTCCTCGACCTGGGGCTGCCCGACGTCGACGGGGCGCAGGTGCTGCGGATGCTGCGCGCGGTCAGCGACGTCCCCGTCATCGTGGCCACGGCCCGCGACGACGAGCCGGAGATGGTCACGGTCCTCGAAGCCGGGGCGGACGACTACATAGTGAAGCCGTTCGGGGCCGCCCAGTTGGACGCCCGCGTCAAGGCCGTCCTGCGGCGCCTCGGCGTGACGGAGACCGAGGAGCCGCTGCGCGTCGGCGGGCTCCGCGTCGACCCGGCCTCCCGCGAGGTCACCCTGGACGGCACGCCCATCGACCTGACGCCCCGCGAGTTCGACCTCCTCGCCCACCTCGCCCGCCGCCCCGGACAGGTCGTGTCCCGCCGCGAACTCCTCGCCGAGGTCTGGCAGCAGCCGCTGGGCGGCGCCGACAAGACGGTGGACGTCCACCTCTCCTGGCTGCGCCGCAAACTCGGCGAGACCGCCCAGCGCCCCCGCTACCTCCACACGGTCCGCACGGTGGGCGTCAAACTGACCGCCCCCGAGGACACCGACTGATGCGCCGCAGCCTCCTCCTTCTGACCGCGGCCACCACCGCCCTCGTCCTCACCGCGCTCCTCGTCCCCCTCACCCTCCTCACCCGCTCCCACGCCGCCGACCGCGCCACGGCCGAGGCCACCGCGCGCGCCCAGTGGGTCGCCCACGCCCTTGGCCCCGCCCTGGCCACCGCCGACGAGCGCGAGACCGCCGAGCAGACGGTGGAGAGCGTCAACGGCAAGGATCTGCCCGCCACTTCGCTCATCCTCGCTGACGACACCGTCATCGGCCCGCGCGTGCGCCACCGGGGCGCGCACCAGGAGTCCGACCCGGTCCGCCTCGCCCGCACCGGCCGCGCCTTCACCTACGAACCCGAGTCCGGAGGCCGCCTGGTCCTCGTCCCCGTGCAGGGCGCGAAGAACGGCACTGCGGTCGTTCAAGTGACGCTCAGTGAGCGGCAGTTGTACGCCGGTACGCTCGCCTCCTGGCTCGTCCTCGCGGGCATCGGGGTGGGCCTCGTACTCCTCGGGCTCCTCCTGGCCGACCGTTTGGGCGCGCGGCTCGTCGGAGCGACCCGCCGTCTCGCCCGCACTGCGGACCGGCTGGCCGCCGGAGATCTGACGGCCCGCGCCACCCCGGAAGGACCGCCGGAACTACGGCTCGTCGCCCGTGAGTTGAATCGCCTCGCCGCCCGTATCGACACCCTGCTCGCCGCCGAGCGCGAGAACGCCGCCGACCTGGCTCACCGGCTGCGCACCCCGGTGGCCGCGCTGCGCCTGGACGCCGAGACCCTGCGCAACCCGGAAGAGGCGCACCGCATCGCCGCCGACGTCCTCGCCCTGGAGCACAGCGTCGACGACGTGATCCGCAAGGCGCGGCGCCCCCTGCGCGAGGCGCCGCGCGCCGATCTGGCGGCGGTGGCGCGCGAACGGACGGCGTTCTGGGCGCCGTTGGCGGAGGACCAGAACCGCGCGACCGGCACCACGACGCCCGCCCACGCGGTCCCGGTGCCGGTCCCCGCCGACGAACTGGGCGCCGCCCTGGACGCCTTGATCGGCAACGTCCTCGACCACACGCCCCACGGCACGCCCTTCACCGTCACGGTCCGCCGCACCGCCGCCGGCGAGGCGGAGCTGACCGTCGCCGACGAGGGGCCGGGCTTCCCCGGCCCGGCCTCCCCCGCCCGGGGCACCAGCGGCGCGGGCTCCACGGGCCTCGGCCTGGACATCGCCCGCCGCACGGCTCAGGAAGCGGACGGCCGCTTCGAGGCGGCGAGCACGGCCGACGGCGCCCGGGTCACGCTGACGTTCCCTCCCGCGCCGGAGACGGGGACGCCGCCTGGGAAAACGCAGTCCGGGGAAACGCAGTCCGCACCGCCCGCGCCCACCGGTTGATCCCCAGCTCGGGCCGGACCGCCGCGTACCCCCCGCAGTACTTGGTGAACTCCGCGGCCCGCACCCCGAACCGGTGCAGCACCCGGTCGGCCTCGGTCAGCTGCCCCTTGGTCTTCGTCTCGACGAGGACGAGCCCGCTGTCGGCGGCCGCCGTCCGGCCCGTCGCGGTGTCCCGCACGACCAGCCCCGCATCACACGTGACGCGCTGCCCGTCCGCCACGAAGGTCGCCCGCTGGTAGTCGGTCACGAGCGAGGCGGTGAGCCCCCGAGGCGCCTCGATGCCGTACGACCCGCGCAGCACCCCGGTGAGGAAGTCCTGCCGCGCCCCGTCCAGGGCGTGGTCGCCGCCTTCGAGGCGCTGCCGGTGCTTTATCGTCTCGCCCCGCCCGCTCTTCAGCTTGACCTCGAACTGCCGCTCGCCGCTGTCCTGGTACACCCGCTCGCGTATGCGGTAGCGCAGCCGCCGGCCCTGCCGGTGGTCGTGGAAGGTCTCCAGGTCAGGGGTGTCGTAGTACGTCGAGTGGTACCGGAACCAGCGCTTCCCGCCGATGCTGAGCGCCCGGAAGGGGCCATGGGCCCTGCGGGGGTCGGTCAGCAGCGCCGCGAGATCCTCGAAGATCTCCACGGGTACGAGGTAACTGTTGTCGAAGCGGGCGAGCAGCTCCGCCCGGGCGTTCACCTCGTCCAGCGCGATGGGGTGCGCGGCGAGCGCGGCGCGGCCGATGGCGCGTACGGCGGGGTTCACACGGTCTCCTTCGGGTGGCTGGGGGCGATCGTGCGGGACCGGGTCGTGCGTCGTCGTATCGTCAACTCCCCACGCCGTGACGAAGGTTCCGGCTGGCGGAAGCGGACTTCCAGGACCATGAGGTCGCGTACGTAATCCACCTCCTGGACGGTCCACCCCAGCGGCTCCCCCAGGCGCCGCGCCAGCTCGGCCCGGAGCGCGTCCTCCTCGCGGTACACGGCGTCGAGCGTGACGACCGCGCGCCGGTCGCGTGCGAAGAGCCGCGGGTGGTCGGCGCCGTACATCACCACGAGCAGTACGCCGGAGAGCAGCGCCGCCACCGGCAGGCTGAGCGCGGGAAGACCGCAGAGCAGGCCGAGCACGAGGGTGATGAAGTAGTACGCGACCTCCTGGTGCTGGAGCGCGTCGGAGCGCAGCCGCACGATCGAGAGCACCCCGAAGAGCCCGAACCCGAGCGCGAGCCCGCCGTCGCCGCCGACGGTCCCGAGCCCGGCGACCACGGCGAACAGCGCGACGTTCAGGGCGAGGTAGGCGGGGACCAGCTCACGCCTGTGGTGCCGGGGATAGAAGACGCCGAAGGTCAAGAGCGCGACGGCGGCCAGGTCGAGGCCCAGGTGGGCGCAGAGGGTCAGTGTGCTGTCCATGGCCGGGACGGTAGGGAGGGGCGGGTTAAGGGCGCCTCTGCCGGGCGTTAAGGCGCGCGCGGACGGCTGGCGGGGCAGGCATGGCGATGGCCCCGCCGGGGCGGGGCCATCGCCAGGGGACAGCTTGTTCGTACGGCTGGACCTACTGGCCGGTTACGGGGGCCGGGGCTTTGGCGGGCAGGTTGGCCAGGGGCGTGTTGGCGAGGGTCGTGTTGGCGAGGCCGTTGGGGGGCGTGGTTACGG
>NZ_WMBF01000541.1:0-3972 GCF_019400875.1 Streptomyces anatolicus
GACCCCGCCCACCCGGCCGCCGTCCATGGCGGAGGCCTCGGCCACCCGGCCGCCGCCCGGGACGGGGCCCCCAGCCGCCCGGCCACCGCCCGGAGTTATGGACCTGCCGGAAGGTGATCCATTGGACCTGTTCATGGAACCATTCTGGGCGCCAGGCTCAAGGCATGGAATTTCTGCTCACCTCCCTCGTCGTCTGCGTGACGCCCGGCACCGGCGTCCTGTTCACCATCGCCGCGGGCCTCTCCCGCGGCACCCGGGCCGCGCTGATCGCGGCCGTCGGCTGCACGCTGGGCGTCGTCCCGCACATGGTGGCCGCGATCACCGGTCTCGCGGCGCTCCTGAACGCCAGCGCGGTCGCCTTCCAGACCATCAAGTACCTGGGCGTGGCCTATCTGCTGTACATGGCGTGGAGCACGCTGCGGGACAAGAGCGACCTCACCGCCGAGGAGGAGACCGAGCCGCGCTCGGCCGGCCGCACGATCCTGACGGGCGTGCTGATCAACATCCTCAACCCGAAGCTGACCCTGTTCTTCCTCGCGTTCCTGCCGCAGTTCGTCAGCACCGACGAGCCGTACGCCTTCCTGCGCATGACGGAGCTGAGCGCGTACTTCATGCTGATCACGTTCCTGGTCTTCGCGGCGTACGGCCGCTTCGCCGCGGCGATGCGCAGCCACGTCATCTCCCGCCCCCACGTGGTGAGCTGGATGCGCCGCACGTTCGCGGCGGCGTTCGCGGCGCTGGGAGCGCGGCTGGCCTTCCTCTGAGAGGCGGGCCGCACCCGATCAGCACCGCCGTGTCCCCGAGGTCCCGGCGGCGTTGACACCGGGGGAAGGAGGTCCGTATGGCGGCCATGGACATGGATGCCCCCAGCGCGTGGGGCGTACTGGACGGCGTCACACTCCCCCGCGGCTACCGCGTCGAGATCACCGAGGGGAAGATCATCATGACGCCGCGAGCCGAGGCCCAGTGGAAGGTCGTCCTCGAAGCCGCCCCGCAGATCAGGCAGCAACTCGCCGCCCACGGCGACATCCTCTCGGATGTCATGATCGACTTCCCGTCCAGCCAGTACGGCTACGCACCCGACCTGGCGATCACCGCACCGGGAGCCGAGCGCAACAGTCGCGGCCGTTTCGAGTGGCACAGCCTGGAGGCGGTGCTCGAAGTCGTCTCGAAGAGCAGCCGGGACAACGACTTCGCCAAGAAGTTCCGTCTGTACGCGGAGTGCGGCATCCCCGTGTACGTGGTCGTCGACCCCGAGGCCGGGGTCTGCGCCGTCCACCGCCGCCCCACCCGGACGGGCACGTACGAGGAGGAGACGGAGGTCCCCTTCGGCGCGGACCTCGTCCTGCCGCTGGCCGGGCGGGAGATCACCGTCAGGACGGACGGCTTCCCGAAGGCGGGCGACCTCGGCTGAGCCGGGGCGGGGGGGGCGGGGTTGACCCCGTTCCCATGGCACCTAGTGTCGGAGCATGAAATTCGCATTCTCCACTCTTGGTGTGCCAGGTCTGTCCGTTCCCGACGTGCTGCGGCTCGCCGTCGAGCACGGGTATCACGGGGTCGAGCTCCGGGCGCATCCCGAAGAGCCGGTGCATACCGGGCTCGGGCTCGTCGAGCGGGCCGATGTGGCCGCCGCGTTCAAGGCGGCCGGGGTCGAGATCCTCGGTGTCGCGGGGTACGCGCGCGTGGCGGAGCCCGGGGAGGACGGGCCGGTCATCGACGAGGTGAACTCCCTCGTGTCGCTCGCCCGTGACCTCGGCGCCCCCTTCGTCCGCGTCTTCCCCGGCGGCGGTACGGAGCAGAGCGCGGCCGACGCCGACGCCACGGCCGCCAGGCGGCTCGGCACCCTGGCGCGGAGCGCCGCCGACGCCGGCGTACGCATCCTCGTGGAGACCCACGACTCGCACCGCACCGGCGCCGACGTCACGCGCGTGCTCGGCACCGTCGGGCACCGCCAGGTCGGCGCCCTGTGGGACGTGATGCACACGTGGCTCGGGGACGAGTCCCCCGTCGACACCTTCGCCGCGCTCTCCCCCTACCTCGGCTACGTCCAGGTCAAGGACATCGCCTCCGCGGACGACAAGACGCCCCTGGCCCTCGGCACCGGTGCCCTGCCGCTCGCCGAGTGCCTTGAGGTGCTCAGCGCGGAGGGCTGGGACGGCTGGCTGTGCTGGGAGTACGAGAAGCGGTGGTACGAGGACGCGGCGCCGCTGCCGGGGCTGCTCGAGCCGGGTCGGGAGTACCTGTCGCGGCTGCTGTCCCGCTCCGGCTGACACCGCCGCCCGCCTTCGAGAACGAGGTCAGCGCGACGCCGCCCACCAGCAGGGCGGCGGCGCACCACCTCAGGCCGCTCACCGACTCGCCGAGGACGAGCGCCGCGCCGGACATCCCGAAGACCGGCACGAGCAGCGAGAACGGGGCGACCGTGGACGCGGGGTGGCGGCGCAGCAGATAGCCCCAGGCGCCGAAGCCGAAGACCGTCGTGATCCAGGCGACGTAGACGATGATGCCCGCGCCCGTCCAGTCGAGGGAGCGCAGGGCCTCCAAGTCCCTGGAGGGTCCCTCCCACAGGAGCGAGAGGGCGAGCAGCGGCAGCACCGGGACCGTGCTCACCCACACCATGAAGTTCAGGGCGTCGGGCGGGGACGCCTTGCGGGTGAGGACGTTGGAGACGCCCCAGCAGGCCGCCGCGCCGATCAGCAGCGCGAAGGCGGCCAACGGGCCGGTCTCCCCCTCGTCGACGGCGGCGACCGCGATCCCGGCGAGGGCGATCAGCATCCCGAGCGCCCTTACGCGGCCGGGCCGTTCGCCCAGCGCCACGAAGGCGAAGAGGGCGGTGAAGACGGCCTGTATCTGGAGCACCAGGGACGACAGGCCCGCGGGCATCCCCGCGTCCATCCCGATGAACAGCAGCCCGAACTTGGCGACCCCGAGCACGAGCCCGACCCCCACCACCCACTTCCACGCCACCTTCGGCCGCCCCACGAAGAAGACCGCGGGCAGCGCCGCCACCAGGAAACGCAGGGCGGAGAAGAGCAGCGGCGGGAAGTGGTCCAACCCCACCTCGATCACCACGAAGTTGACGCCCCAGACGGCGGTGACGAGTACGGCGAGACAGACATGAGCGGGTCGCATGCGTCGAGGATCACCCCGCGCCACCATGTAGGACCAGCACGGATCTCTGCATGATTGGATGAAGCAACGCTAAATGGACTGGGAGGCCCCGTGCTCGATCTCGCCCGGCTCCGCGCGCTGCACGCCGTCTCCGTGCACGGCACGGTGGGCGCCGCCGCCACCGCGCTCGGCTACACCCCCTCCGCCGTCTCCCAGCAGATCGCCAAGCTGGAGCGGGAGACCCGCACGACCCTCCTCGAACGGCGGGGCCGGGGCGTCGCGCTGACCGAGGCCGCGCTCCATCTCGCGGACACGGCACAGCAGTTGATGACCATCGTGGAGCGCGCCGAGACGGAGCTGGAGGAGCGGCGCGGGGTGCCCGCGGGGCGGCTCACCATCGCCGCGTTCGCCTCGGCGGCGCGGGGGCTGCTGCCGGGGGTGCTCGCGGACCTCGCCGTCCGGCACCCCGCACTCGACGCCCGTATGACCGAGATCGATCCGCACCTCTCCATCGACCTGGTCGCCAAGGGGGCGGTCGACGTGGCCGTCGTCCACGACTGGGACATCGCGCCGCTGCCGACGCCGCCCGGCGTCGAGCAGGCCGTCATCGGCGACGACCTCTGCGACCTCGTCGTCCCCGCGGGTCACCGGCTCGCGGGGCGTACGTCTGTACGGCGCGAGGAGCTGAAGGACGAGCGCTGGATCACCCAGCCGGCGGGTCTGGTCTGCCATGAGTGGCTGGTGCGGACCCTGCGCGAGGCCGGCTGCGAGCCGGACATCGCTCATCAGGCCGAGGAGAACCCCACGTTGGTCGCGCTGGTGGCGGCGGGGCTTGGGGTGGCGCTCATTCCTCGCCTGGGG
>NZ_WMBF01000054.1:0-22202 GCF_019400875.1 Streptomyces anatolicus
CTTCAGGGGTGAAGGGGGACTTCAAGGCGAAGGGCGTGCGGGGCTGAGGGGGCGTGCGGGATCAGGTGGCTTCGACGAGACGGCGCAGGTGCCTGCGGTCGGTCTTGCCGTTGGGGGTGAGCGGCAGCGCGTCGACGACCCTGCACACGGCGGGGACCTTGGCACTCTCCAGGCGCTCACCGAGCTGGCGCAGCACCCCGTCCGGGGCGAGCCGCGTGACGGCGAACAGCGTGAGGTCGATCCCGTCGTCGGGGGCGAGGACGGCTGCGGCCGCGACCCCGGGCACGTCCAGCGCGGCCGCCTCGATCTCCACGGCGCTCATCCGCACCCCGCGCCGCTTGAACAGGTCGTCGCGGCGGCCCTCGAAGTAGAGGTGCCCGTCGTCGTCCAGGTGGCCGTAGTCGCCGGTGTGCAGGGTGACTTCGCCGGTGGCGGGGTCGGTGCGGAAGCGCTGGGCGGTCTGTTCGGGGGCGCGCCAGTAGCCGGACATCACGTGCGGGCCGCGCACCGCGATCTGGCCGGTGCGGCCGGGGGGCAGCGCGGTGCCGTCGTCGGCCAGGATCAGGACCTCGGTGCCGGGCAGGGCGCGCCCCACCGAGCCGGGCCGCTCCAGGTCGCCGTCGGGTTCCAGGACGGTGATCCGCTTGCATTCGGTGGTGCCGTACATCGGGGCGACGGCGGCGCCCGGGAAGGCGGCCCGCAGACCCGCGATGAGCGGACCGGTCAGCGCGGCGCCCGTGTTGGTGAACAGGCGCACCGGCGGGGCCTCGCCGTCGTCGCGGCCCGCGAGCCGCAGCAGCATCTCGGCGAGCGAGGGCACCAGGGGCACGACGGTGACGCCGTACTCGCGCAGCGCGCCGTACAGCCACACGTGCTGGTCGGCCTCGGTGAGCACGGCCTCGGCGCCCGCGAGGACGGAGAGCAGGATCTGGTAGAGCCCGTAGTCGAAGGAGAGCGGCAGGGCGACCAGGACCTTGTCGGAGGCGCGGTAGCCGAGGCGGGCGTCGATCGCGCGGGTCGCGAAGACGGCCGGGGCGTGCGGGGAGACGACGGCCTTGGGGGCGGAGGTGCTGCCGGAGGTGTAGATGAGCAGGGCGAGGTCGTCGGGTGCGGGGGCGTGGGCCTCGTACGCGTACGCGGGGCCCTCTCCGCGCTCGGCCCGCTCGGCGCGCTCCTCGACCGTGCGCCACAGCGTGCCCAGTTCGTACGCGGGGCGTCCCGTCAGTTCGGCGAGGAGGTCGGCGTCCGCGCCCTGGCCGATGGCGAGGGCCGGGTCGCAGTCGGTGGCGACGGAGGCCAGGTGGAACCGCTTCATGGCGGGGTTGACGGGCACCAGCACGGCGCCGTGCAGAAGGGTGCCGAAGAGGACGGCGGTGAACTCGCGTACGTTGCCGACGCGGGCCAGCACCCGGTCACCGCGCCGCACGCCCCGCTCACCCAGCCATTCGGCGAACGCCCGCGCGCGGGCGTCCAGTTGGGCATACGTCCAGCGTCCGTGCCGGTCGCGCACCGCCGGTTCGCCCGGGTGGGCGGCGACGGCGGCGGCGAGGAGGCCGGGGATGGTCTGGGCGTCGCCTCCGCGCGCGTCAACCAGGACGTGCTGCTCGATCTGCGCGGCCGCATCTTCCGGCACGCGCAGGCGCTCAGCGTCGACTTCCACGAGCGGTACACCTCGGGGCGGCTGATCTCCCGCTCCACCACGGACGTGGAGTCGCTGCGCGAACTGCTCAGCGAGGGCCTCCAGGAACTGATCACCGTCCTGCTCTCCTTCGTCTACATCTCGGCCATGCTGCTCTGGCTCGATCTGGGTCTCGGCGCACTCGCGGTGGCGTCCTTCGTGCCGCTCTACCTCCTCGTACGGCTCTACCAGCGCCGCGCCGGTGCGATGTTCCGCAACCGCTCGACCGCGATCGCCGCCGTCATCGTGAAGTTCGCGGAGACGATGAACGGCATCCGGCCGGTGCGGGCCTTCCGCAGGGAGCGGGCGAACGACGCGGAGTTCGCCGCGCTCAACCGCCGGCACGAGCGGAGCAACGGCGACGCGATGCTGGAGATGGCCCGCTATGTGGTCGGCTCGCGGCTCATCGCCAACGTGGCCGTCGCCGCCATCGTGCTGTGGGGCGCGCACCGGGTCGCGGACGGCGGGCTCGCGCTCGGCGTCCTCGCCGCGTCGGTGCTGTATCTGCGGCGCCTCTACGACCCGATCGACCGGCTCGGCATGTTCCTCAACTCCTACCAGTCGGCGGCCGCTTCCCTGGAGAAGGTGGCGGGCCTGCTCGCCCAGACCCCGGCCGTGCCCGAACCGGAGGCGTCCGCCGCGCGTCCGCTGCCGGTCCTCGCCCGCGCCCACCCGGGCCGGGAGGTGCGGTTCGACGGGGTGCGGTTCGCCTACCGCACGGGCGGCGAGGTGCTGCCCCGCTTCGACCTGACACTGCCTGCCGGGCAGACCGTCGCCGTGGTCGGCTCGACCGGCGCGGGCAAGTCCACGCTGGCGAAGCTGCTCGCCCGCTTCTACGACCCGACGGAGGGCCGGGTCCTGCTCGACGGTGTCGATCTGCGGGAGCTGTCCGGCGCGGAGCTGCGGCGCGGGGTCGTGATGGTGACGCAGGAGGCGTTCCTGTTCTCCGGCACCGTCGCGGAGAACATCGCGATCGGCCGCCCCGACGCCACCCGCGAGGAGATCGAGCACGCCGCGAAGGCCATCGGCGCCCATGACTTCATCGCGTCGCTGCCGGACGGCTACGACACGGACGTACGCAAGCGGGGTGGCCGGATCTCGGCGGGCCAGCGCCAGTTGGTGGCCTTCGCCCGCGCCCTGCTCGCCGACCCGGCGGTACTGATCCTCGACGAGGCGACCAGCTCCCTGGACATCCCCGGCGAACGGGCCGTACAGCGCGCCATGCACACGGTTCTGCGCGGCCGCACGGCCGTGGTGATCGCCCACCGCCTCTCCACGGTGGAGATCGCGGACCGGGTCCTTGTCATGGAGCACGGACGCGTCGTGGAGGACGGCCCGCCCGCTCAACTCATCGCGGGCACAGGCGCGTTCGCGGACCTGCACCGCGCCTGGCGGGAGAGCGTGGTGAGCTGAGCGCCGGGCCGGGCCCGGGCGACGGTCACCGCCCTGAACCGGCCTGCGGGACCGGCCCCCGCCCCTTGGCGGCGGCTGATTCCGGCCGCTCGCCGGAAACCGCTTACCCCTTGCGGGCGCAGGCTCCTCTCCACTCCGGATAGCGAACTCCCGCCACCGGCCAACGGACTGATTCCAGCCAACTCTTGACGCGGTCCTGACAGAGACCCTGCTCCGGTGTCACTCTTCCCCTCGACCGCCGCACGGCTTTCAACAACGCGACGGTTTCTGTTCAGGCAATACCCGTTGTGCACCGCCCAGTTCTGCGTACCGCCCTGCTCTGCCCGGACGGCGATCCAGCCGTCCGGTAGCTCTGGCCGCGCACCCCCGCGGCCGCGCAGAAGGAGTCCGTGTTGAGAAACACCTCCCACAGACCCAGCCCCCACAGCCGTTCGGCCCGCACCCGCGCGACCGCCGTCGGCGCCCTCTCCGCAGTCGCCGCCCTGCTGGCCGTCGCCGTCCAGGCGGGCCCGGCCTCGGCCGAGGACCCGCGGCAGACCGTCGCCAAGGCCCCCGCCCAGAAGCTCGGCAAGGTCGACCCGGGCGCGCTCGCCGTCAAGCTCTCCCCCGCCCAGCGCGCCGCGCTCCTGCGTGACGCCAACGCCACCAAGGCGGAGACCGCCAAGGACCTCGGCCTCGGCGCCAAGGAGAAGCTCGTCGTCCGCGACGTCACCAAGGACCGCGACGGCACCGTCCACACCCGCTACGAGCGCACCTACGACGGCCTGCCCGTCCTCGGCGGCGACATGGTGGTCGACACCGCGAAGTCGGGGAAGACCGAGGGTGTCACCAAGGCCACGAAGGCGCGGCTCCAGGGCATCGACATGAGCGCCGAGATCAAGGCGTCGGCCGCGGAGAAGCAGGCGCTGAGCGCCGCGAAGGCCGAGGGGTCGAAGAAGACCGACGCGGACCGGGCGCCGCGCAAGGTCGTGTGGATGGCCAAGGGCAAGCCGGTCCTGGCCTACGAGACCGTGGTCGGCGGCCTCCAGCACGACGGGACGCCGAACGAGCTGCACGTCGTCACGGACGCCGCCACCGGCAAGAAGCTCTTCCAGTGGCAGGGCATCGAGAACGGCACGGGCAACACGCAGTACAGCGGTCAAGTGCCGCTTGGCACCGCGCAGTCGGGGTCGAACTACACCCTCACCGACACCGCACGCGGCAGCCACAAGACGTACAACCTCAACCGCGGCACCTCCGGCACCGGCACCCTCTTCTCGGGCGCCGACGACGTGTGGGGCAACGGCCTGCCCTCCAACCTGGAGACGGCCGGCGCCGACGCCCACTACGGCGCCGCGCTGACCTGGGACTACTACAAGAACGTGCACGGCCGCAGCGGCATCCGCGGTGACGGCGTCGGCGCGTACTCCCGGGTCCACTACGGCAACAACTACGTCAACGCCTTCTGGTCGGACGGCTGCTTCTGCATGACGTACGGCGACGGCGCGAACAACGCCAAGCCGCTGACCTCCATCGACGTGGCGGCCCACGAGATGACGCACGGCGTCACGGCCGCCACCGGCAACATGACGTACAGCGGCGAGTCCGGCGGCCTGAACGAGGCGACCTCCGACATCTTCGCGGCGGCCGTCGAGTTCAACGCCAACAACCCGCAGGACGTGGGCGACTACAACGTCGGCGAGAAGATCGACATCCGCGGCGACGGCACCCCGCTGCGCTACATGGACAAGCCCAGCAAGGACGGCTCGTCCAAGGACTCGTGGTACTCGGGCATCGGCAACATCGACGTGCACTACTCGTCGGGCGTGGCCAACCACTTCTACTACCTGCTGAGCGAGGGCAGTGGCAAGAAGGAGATCAACGGCGTCCAGTACGACTCGCCGACCTCCGACGGCCTGCCGGTGACCGGCATCGGCCGGGACAAGGCGTCGCTGATCTGGTTCAAGGCGCTCACCACGAAGTTCACCACCACGACCAACTACGCGGCGGCCCGCACCGGCACGCTCGCGGTCGCCGGTGAGCTGTACGGCACGACCAGCACCGAGTACAAGGCCGTGGCGCACGCCTGGGCCGCGGTGAACGTCGGCGCCCGCCCCGGCGGCGAGGAGCCCGGCGGCACCACCTTCGAGAACACCACGGACGTGTCCATCCCGGACAACGGCGCCGCGGTGACCTCCTCGGTCAACGTCACCGGCCGCACCGGCAACGCGCCGAGCGCCCTGAAGGTCGGCGTCGACATCGTCCACACCTGGCGCGGTGACCTCCAGGTCGACCTGGTGGCGCCCGACGGCACGGTCTATCCGCTGAAGCCCACGAGCAGCTCGGACTCCGCGGACAACGTCAAGGAGACCTACACGGTCAACGCCTCCTCCGAGGTGGCCAACGGCACCTGGAAGCTGAAGGTCCAGGACAAGGCCGCGCAGGACACCGGCTACATCAACAGCTGGAAGGTCACCTTCCCGTAGAGGGACCTTCCCCTAGAGGGACCCTTCCGTAGAGGGACCGTCCCGCGTCCGAACGGCGCCGCCCCGGGTGTTCAACTCCCCGGGGCGGCGCGCTTTTGCTGCCCGCGGCCGTTCGCCCGTCGTTCGCATTGCGTATGTTGACCATCGCTCAGCGGACCATTTCCGGCCAACATCTGGCCAAAGCCCTGACATGTACCTGGCCCGAATGACACTCTTCCCCCGCAAGTCCCCCACAGAAGGAGCTCGTGTGACCTCCCAGAAGTCCCGCATATCCGGTATATCCCGCAGACGTTCGACGCTCACCATCGCCACCGCCGTCGCCGCCGGCGCACTGCTCACCGCCGGTCTCACCACCGGCGCCTCCGCCAACGGCACGGACGAGACGCCGGCCCCGTCGGGCGCGCCCGCCGCGCTCTCGGCGTCGGACCGCGCGGGCCTCCTCCAGGACGCGAACGCCGAGAAGGCCGCGACCGCCGACGAGATCGGCCTCGGCGCCAAGGAGAAGCTCGTCGTCCGCGATGTCGTCAAGGACCGCGACGGCACCGTCCACACCCGCTACGAGCGCACCTACGACGGCCTGCCCGTCCTCGGCGGCGACCTCGTCGTGCACACCGCGAAGAGCGGCGAGCTGAAGGGTGTCACCAAGGCGACCGAGGCGTCCGTGAAGGTCGCCTCCACCGACGCCCGACTGCCCAAGGCCTCCGTCGCGAAGTCCGCCGAGTCGACCGCCGCGAAGGCGAAGACCGCGCAGGCCGACGCGCAGGCTCCGCGCAAGGTGATCTGGGCCGCCTCCGGCAAGCCCGTCCTGGCGTACGAGACGGTCGTCACCGGTGTGCAGAAGGACGGCACGCCCAGCAGGCTGCACGTCATCACGGACGCCGCGACCGGCAAGAAGCTGTACCAGTACCAGGCCATCGAGAACGGCACCGGCAACAGCCAGTACAGCGGCAAGGTCACCGTCGGCTCCAAGAAGACCGCGAGCGGCTACGAGCTGAACGACAAGGCCCGCGGCGGCCACCGCACGTACGACATGAAGCACGCGGAGAGCGGCTCGGGCAAGCTCTTCAAGGACGCCAACGACGTCTGGGGCAACGGCAAGCCCTCCAGCGTGCAGACCGCCGCCGTCGACGCCGCCTACGGCGCCCAGCTCACCTGGGACTACTACAAGGCCGTGCACGGCCGCAAGGGCATCAACGGCGACGGCAAGGGCGCGAGGTCGCGGGTCCACTTCGGCAACGGCTACGTCAACGCCTTCTGGGACGACAGCTGCTTCTGCATGACGTACGGCGACGGCGAGGGCAACAAGAAGCCCCTCACCTCGATCGACGTCGCGGCGCACGAGATGACGCACGGCGTCACCTCGGCGACCGGCAACATGGAGTACAGCGGCGAGTCCGGCGGCCTCAACGAGGCCACCTCGGACATCTTCGCCGCCGCCGTGGAGTTCAAGGCCAAGAACCCCAAGGACGTCGGCGACTACCTCGTCGGCGAGAAGATCGACATCAACGGCAACGGCACCCCGCTGCGGTACATGGACAAGCCCTCCAAGGACGGCGGCTCCCTGGACTACTGGAGCGCGAACGCCGGGAACGTCGATGTCCACTACTCGTCGGGCATCGCCAACCACTTCTTCTACCTGCTCTCCGAGGGCAGCGGCAAGAAGCGGATCAACGGCGTCAACTACAACTCGCCGACGTTCGACGGCACCAAGGTCGTCGGCATCGGGCGCGCCAAGGCCGAGAAGATCTGGTACAAGGCGCTGACGACGTACTTCACGTCGACCACCAACTACAAGGCGGCCCGCAAGGGCACGCTGAGCGCCGCGAAGGACCTGTACGGCGCCACCTCCGCCGAGTACAAGGGCGTGGCCGCGGCCTGGAAGGCCGTGAACGTCAAGTAACCGACGGTGTGACACGGGGGCGGCGTCCGAACCACGGGCGCCGCCCCTCGCGCGTTCACCTCATCAGCACCCCGGCCGCCTCACCGGTCGCCTCCGAGGGCACCGCGACAAGTCCCAGCTCGGCCCCGCTCGCCAGCAGCCGGTGCGCGGGAAGAATCCGCACCGTGAAGCCGAAGGACCCCGTCCGGTCCAGCGCGAGCGGCCCCTCGTACACATGACGCCCCTCCAGGTCGGGTCCGCTCGCCGGCTTCAGCGGCACCGGCGTGGCCCCGGTGAGGTGGTCCTCCGGGTCGACGCGCCCCGCGAGCGCCTGGACCTCGACGTCCTCCGGGGCCAGCTCCCCCAGGTGCACCCGCACCCGCAGGGCCAGCGTGGAGCCCAGTTCCGCGGTTGCGCCGGTCGCCGAGGCCTCGACGTGGTCGACGGCCACCCGGGGCCAGGCCGCGCGGACGCGGGTCTTCCAGGCGGCCAGTTCGACGGCGGCCGTGGCGTCGAGGGCACGGTGGGCGCGCGCGGCGGGGGCGTACAGCTGCTCGACGTACTCACGGACCATGCGGCCCGCGAGGACCTTCGGACCGAGCCTGGTCAGTGTCGTGCGGACCATCTCGATCCACCGGTCGGGCAGCCCGCCGCGGCCCCGCTCGTAGAAGCGGGGGGCGATGCGGCGCTCCAGGAGGTCGTAGAGGGCGGCGGCCTCCAGGTCGTCGCGGCGGTCGTCGTCGGTGGCGGCGCCGTCCGCCGTGGGGATGGCCCAGCCGAAGTCGGGCTCGAACCACTCGTCCCACCAGCCGTCGAGGACGGAGAGGTTGAGGCAGCCGTTGAGGGCCGCCTTCATGCCGGAGGTCCCGCACGCCTCCAGGGGCCTGAGCGGGTTGTTCAGCCACACGTCGCAGCCCGGGTAGAGCTTCTGCGCCATCGCCATGCCGTAGTCGGGCAGGAACACGATCCGGTGGCGCACGCGCGGGTCGTCGGTGAAGCGGACCAGTTCCTGGATGAGCCGCTTGCCGCCGTCGTCGGCCGGGTGCGCCTTGCCCGCGACGACGATCTGGAGGGGCCGCTCGGGGTGGGTGAGCAGTTCCATGAGCCGGTCCCGGTCGCGCAGCATGAGCGTAAGCCTCTTGTACGAGGGGACGCGGCGGGCGAAGCCGATGGTGAGGACGTCCGGGTCCAGGACCTCGTCGATCCAGCCCAGCTCGGCGGTGGCGGCGCCGCGCTGCCGCCAGGAGGCGTGCAGGCGCCGCCTGACCTCGTGGACCAGCTGCTCGCGCAGGGTGCGGCGCAGCTCCCAGATGTCGGAGTCGTGGATGTCGGCGACGGCGTCCCAGCGGTCGGAGCCGCCCACCGACAGGGCGTCCTCGGTGCGCCGCTCGCCGATCTGGCGGGCGCCGAGCGCGAGGACCTCGGGGGCGACCCAGGTCGGCGCGTGCACGCCGTTGGTGATGGAGGTGATCGGCACCTCCTCGGGGTCGAAGCCCGGCCACAGGCCCGCGAACATCCCTCGGCTCACCGAGCCGTGCAGGGTGCTCACCCCGTTGGCGCGGCTGCCGAGGCGCAGGCCCATCACCGCCATGTTGAAGAGGTTGGGCTCGCCGCCGGGGTAGGTCTCCATGCCCAGGCGCAGGATGTCGCCGACGTCGATGCGGGGCAGTTCGGCATCGGGCCCGAAGTGGTGGGCGACCAGCTCGCGGTCGAAGCGGTCGATGCCGGCGGGGACGGGCGTGTGGGTGGTGAAGACGGTTCCGGCGCGGACGGCTTCGAGGGCGGCGTCGAAGCCGAGGTCGGCGAGGGCCAGTTCGTGGATGCGTTCGAGTCCCAGGAAGCCCGCGTGCCCTTCGTTGGTGTGGAAAACCTCGGGTTCGGGGTGGCCGGTCAGCCGGCAGTACGCGCGTACGGCGCGGACCCCGCCGATGCCGAGCAGCATCTCCTGGAGGAGGCGGTGCTCGCTGCCGCCGCCGTAGAGCCGGTCGGTGACATCGCGCTCGCCGGGGTCGTTCTCCTCGACGTCGGAGTCGAGCAGGAGCAGCGGGACGCGGCCGACCTGCGCCTGCCAGACGTGGGCGAGCAGCGAGCGCCCGCCGGGCAGGGCGAGCGCGATCCGGGCGGGGGTGCCGTCGGCCTCGCGGAGCAGGGAGACCGGGAGTTCGTTCGGGTCGAGGACCGGATACTGCTCCTGCTGCCAGGCGTCGTGGGACAGTGACTGGCGGAAGTAGCCGTGGCGGTAGAGCAGCCCGACGCCGATGAGCGGCACGCCGAGGTCGCTCGCGGCCTTGAGATGGTCCCCGGCGAGGATGCCGAGGCCGCCGGAGTACTGGGGCAGGGCGGCGGTGATGCCGAACTCCGGGGAGAAGTAGGCGACGGCGCGCGGGAGTTGGCCGTCCGCCCCGCCCTGCTCCTGGTACCAGCGGTCTCCGGTGGCGTACTCCCGCAGCTCGGCCGCGGTCTCGGCGAGCCGTCGCAGGAAGTCCTCGTCGCGGGCGAGTGCGGCGAGCCGCGCGGACGGTACGCCGCCGAGCAGCCGCACCGGGTCGCAGCCGGACGCCTCCCACAGCGCGGGGTCGACCGACTTGAAGAGTTCGCGGGTGCGCGGGTGCCAGGACCAGCGCAGATTGCGGGCCAGCTCGGCGAGGTGACCGAGGGGGTCGGGAAGGACGGGACGTACGGTGAAACGACGGATTGCCTTCACGGTCTCCACCTTCGCGGGAATTCGCGGGGATGCACAGTGATACCCACTGCGTCCCGGTGATGCACCGGGACGCACGGGATGCGGTACATATCGGCCTACGCGACACGAAGGTAGCGGCGGCCCGCCTCCCCTCACCACGGCGCACAGGGCGCACGGCCGCCCGGCGGGCGGGCCCGTGCCGGGTCCGGCTCAGCCGAACCAGCTCTCCCGTTCCGCCCGCAACGGGTCGTCCACCAGGCGTGGCACGGCCTCCCAGAGCCGGGTCGCGCGGCGGCCCCGGGTGTAGCGCGGCCATGCGCCGCCCGGGTCGAGATCGCGTACGAAGGCGACGAGTGCGGCGTGCATCGCGTCGGCGAGGCGCTGGGGCGGGGCCTCGCCCGCGGCGGCCTTGACGCCCTCGGCGGACAGCAGGTCGAAGGCGAAGGGCAGGTCCAGGCAGTGGAAGGCGAGCCCCTGGCCGCTGCCGGGTGCGGGCGAGGGCCAGCGGAACTCGTAGAGCCAAGTGGGGTGTCCGCGTGCGGCGCGGGCCTCGGCCACCGCGAGGTTCGGCCTGCGGAAGACGAGGTCGGTCAGCTCCTGGCCGCCGGAGGAGTTGAATTCCTGGCGCGTGAAGCCGAGCAGCAGCGGCAGCTCCGCGCCCAGGTCCCCCTCGGTCAGCTCGGTGAGCACGGGGCGCGGGACGAGCTCGCCGTCGGCGAAGGGGGCGAGGACGCGGCGAGGGAGTTCCGCGCGGTCGGGGGCGGGCTCGCGCACGGCGTCCTGGAGGGCGAGGATCCGCTCGTCGGGGAGGTCGCGCAGGGCGGCGGCGGTGGCTGGCAGGCCCGTGCGGCGCGTGAACAGCTCGGCCACGGCGCGGCCCACCCACCGCTCCTGCGGCTCCATCAGCGAGGCGGACAGGGCGATCGCCCCACGGAAGAGGCCGTGCGCGGCGGGGGTCTCCAGCAGCGTCTGGACGGCGCCGCCGCCCGCCGACTGCCCCGCGACGGTGACCTTCGCGGGGTCGCCGCCGAACGCGGCGATGTTCTCCCGCACCCAGCGCAGGGCGGCGATCCAGTCGCGTACGCCTCGGTTGTCCGGGGCGTCGGCCAGGTGCAGGAAGCCCTCGATGCCGAGCCGGTAGCCGAGCGAGACGAGGACGACGCCGTCGCGGCTGAAGGACGCCCCGTCGTACCAGGGGCTCGCGGCGGACCCGGCGACGTAGGAGCCGCCGTGGATCCAGACCAGGACGGGGAGCGCCGCCGGGGCGCCTGGTGCGGGGGTGAAGACGTTGAGGTTGAGGATGCCGGCGCCGGGGACCGAGGGTTCGGGGATGGTGGCGCCCGCGCCGATCCCGCGCCGCTGCGCGGTCGGCCCGTAGGCGACCGCGTCCAGCGGCCGCTCCCAGGGTTCGGGCGCGACGGGCGGCGCGAAGCGGAGGTCGCCGACGGGGGGCGCGGCGTAGGGGATGCCGAGGAAGCGGGCGCCGTACGCGTGGGGTTCGCCGCGGACGGGGCCGTGGGTGGTGGCGACGATCGGGTGGCCTGGCATGGGGTGTACGGCACAACAGATTCGGCCGCTTCCGCAAGGGGCCCGGCGGCGAGGGCGGGCGGAAACCCGCCACACCCGTGGTCGCTTCCTCCAACTGGCGCCCGCGCCCGCTCTGTTCGCCGGAGGCGGCGTGCGCGCCCGCACAGGGCCCACAGGCGGGCTGAGGCCGGCTCAGGCCTGCTCAGGCCGACGTTCAACGGCGATAACCCGCAGGGCATATGCACCCGGCCCATAACGAACAGTACGTTTTCGGACCGGTTCCGTCCTCCACGGCGAGGCCGGTCTTGCACGTGCCGTTACGCACTAGTAGTTAACAAAGCGCCGGATTGCCCACCCGGGGGGTGTGGGAAGGCTCCTGCGGTACGCACTCCGGCCCGACGCGGCCGGCACGCACCGCGGAACGTCTCCCCACCCCCGTATCCGTGCACGCGGACAGGAGCGGTCAGACATGCCTCTTGGCTCGACCCCGCAACCGACCATCCCCGTTCTGGACGTCCGCCCGGCCGTCCACTGCGGCCGAAAACCGGCGAAGGCCGTGCCGGGCGAAACGTTCCAGGTGACCGCCACGGTCTTCCGCGAAGGCCATGAGGCGGTCGCCGCCAATGTCGTCCTGCGCGACCCCGAGGGGCGCCCCGGCCCCTGGACCCCGATGCGGGAGCTGGCGCCCGGCACCGACCGGTGGGGCGCGGACGTCACACCGGACGCCGAGGGGCGCTGGACGTACGCCGTGGAGGCGTGGGGCGATCCGGTCTCGACCTGGCGGCACCACGCGCGGATCAAGATACCGGCGGGCCTCGACACGGACCTGGTCCTGGAGGAGGGCGCCCGCCTCCACGAACGCGCCGCCGCCGGGATCCCCCCGGCCGAGCGGGCCGCCGTGCTCGGCGCGGCCGAGGCGCTGCGCGACACGGACCGCGCCCCGGCCGCCCGCCTCGCGGCGGCCCTCACGCCCGAGGTGGAGGCTGCGCTGGCCCGCCACCCGCTGCGGGAACTGGTCACGTCCTCACCGGAGTTCCCGCTCGTCGTGGAGCGGCGGCGGGCTCTGTTCGGCTCCTGGTACGAGTTCTTCCCGCGCTCGGAGGGCGCTGTCGTGCGGGAGGGCGCCCCGCCGGTGTCGGGGACGTTCCGCACGGCGGCCGAGCGGCTGCCCGCGGTCGCCGAGATGGGCTTCGACGTGGTGTACCTGCCGCCGATCCACCCCATCGGCACCACATTCCGCAAGGGGCCGAACAACTCCCTCTCCCCCGGCCCGTACGACGTGGGCGTGCCCTGGGCGATCGGTTCGCCCGAGGGCGGCCATGACGCGGTCCATCCGGATCTCGGGACCCTCGCCGACTTCGACGCCTTCGTCGGGCGGGCCGGGGAGTTGGGGCTCGAGGTGGCGCTGGACTTCGCGTTGCAGTGCTCGCCGGATCATCCGTGGGTGGAGAAGCATCCGGAGTGGTTCCGGCACCGGGCCGACGGTTCCATCGCGTACGCGGAGAATCCGCCGAAGAAGTACCAGGACATCTATCCGCTCGCCTTCGACCGGGACTTGCCGGGGCTGGTCGAGGAGACGGTGCGGCTGCTGCGGTTCTGGATGGGGCACGGGGTGCGGATCTTCCGCGTCGACAATCCGCATACGAAGCCGGTCGTGTTCTGGGAGGAGGTGATCGCCCGGATCAACGGCACCGACCCGGACGTCATCTTCCTCGCCGAGGCCTTCACCCGCCCCGCGATGCTGCACACCCTCGCGGCCATCGGCTTCCAGCAGTCGTACACGTACTTCACCTGGCGCAACGACAAGGCCGAACTCACCGACTACCTCACCGAGTTGTCGCAGGAGACCGCGCACTTCCTGCGCCCGAACTTCTTCGTGAACACCCCGGACATCCTGCACGCCTACCTCCAGGACGGCGGCCGCCCCGCCTTCGAGACGCGGGCCGTGCTCGCCGCGACGCTCTCGCCGACCTGGGGTGTCTACAGCGGCTTCGAGCTGTGCGAGAACACCCCTGTGCGGCCCGGCAGCGAGGAGTACCTGGACTCGGAGAAGTACCAACTGCGGCCACGCGACTGGGAGTCGGCGGCGCGCTCCGGCGCCACGATCGCCCCGCTCATCACCGAGCTGAACCGCGTGCGGCGGGCCAACCCCGCCCTCCAGCAGCTGCGGGACCTGCACTTCCACCCCACCGACAAGGAAGCGGTGATCGCCTACTCGAAGACCGCCACGGACGCACACGGTTCGAACACGGTTCTGGTGGTGGCCAACCTCGACCCCCACCACACCCAGGAGGCCACGGTCTCGTTGAACATGCCGCAACTCGGCCTCGAATGGCACGAGACCGTGCCGGTGCGCGACGAGCTCACCGGCGAGACCTATCACTGGGGCAGGGCCAATTATGTGCGCCTCGAGCCGGGCCGCGCGCCCGCGCACATTCTCCGGGTCCTGCGACCGTCCTCACCGTTGATCGGAGGGTCACCCACATCATGATCGTCAATGAGCCCGTCCAGGACACCTTCGAGGACACGCCCACCAAGGACCGGCATCCCGACTGGTTCAAACGTGCCGTGTTCTACGAAGTACTCGTGCGCTCCTTCCAGGACAGCAACGGCGACGGCGTCGGCGACCTGAAAGGCATCACCGCCAAACTCGACTACCTCCAATGGCTCGGCGTGGACTGCCTGTGGCTGCCCCCCTTCTTCAAATCCCCCCTGCGTGACGGCGGCTACGACGTCTCCGACTACACCGCCGTCCTGCCCGAATTCGGCGACCTCGCCGACTTCGTGGAATTCGTCGACTCCGCCCACCAGCGCGGCATGCGCGTCATCATCGACTTCGTCATGAACCACACCAGCGACCAGCACCCGTGGTTCCAGGCCTCCCGCACCGACCCGGACGGCCCCTACGGCGACTACTACGTCTGGGCGGATGACGACAAGGCCTACGCCGACGCCCGCATCATCTTCGTCGACACCGAAGCCTCCAACTGGACCTTCGACCCCGTCCGCAAGCAGTACTACTGGCACCGCTTCTTCTCCCACCAGCCCGACCTCAACTATGAGAACCCGGCGGTCCAGGAAGAGATCATCGCCGCCCTCCGCTTCTGGCTCGACCTGGGCATCGACGGATACCGTCTGGACGCCGTGCCCTACCTCTACGCCGAAGAGGGCACCAACTGCGAGAACCTCCCCCGCACCCACCACCTCCTCAAACGCGTACGCGCCGAAATCGACGCCCACTACCCCGACACCGTTCTGCTCGCCGAGGCCAACCAATGGCCCGAGGACGTCGTCGACTACTTCGGCTCCTTCGAGAACGGCGGCGACGAATGCCATATGGCGTTCCACTTCCCCGTCATGCCCCGCATCTTCATGGCCGTACGCCGTGAATCCCGCTACCCCGTCTCCGAAATCCTCGCCAAGACCCCCGCCATCCCCAAGAACTGCCAATGGGGCATCTTCCTGCGCAACCACGACGAACTCACCCTGGAGATGGTCACCGACGAAGAACGCGACTACATGTACGCCGAATACGCCAAAGACCCCCGCATGCGCGCCAACATCGGAATCCGCCGCCGCCTCGCCCCCCTCCTGGACAACGACCGCAACCAGATCGAACTGTTCACCGCACTCCTGCTCTCCCTGCCCGGATCCCCGATCCTCTACTACGGCGACGAGATCGGCATGGGCGACAACATCTGGCTCGGCGACCGCGACGCGGTGCGCACCCCCATGCAGTGGACACCCGACCGCAACGCGGGCTTCTCCTCCTGCGACCCAGGCCGCCTCTCCCTGCCCACGATCATGGATCCCGTCTACGGCTACCAGGTCACCAACGTCGAAGCCTCCATGTCCTCCGCCTCCTCCCTCCTGCACTGGACCCGCAGGATGATCGAGATCCGCAAACAGAACCCCGCCTTCGGCCTCGGCACCTACACCGAACTCCCCTCCTCCAACCCCGCCGTCCTCGCCTTCCTCCGCGAGTACGAGAACGACCTGGCACTGTGCGTGCACAATTTCTCCCGCTTCGCCCAGCCCACCGAACTGGATCTACAAGCCTTCGACGGACGCCACCCGGTGGAGCTGATCGGCGGGGTGCGGTTCCCGGCCATCGGCGAGCTGCCCTACCTCCTCACCCTGGCGGGCCACGGCTTCTACTGGTTCCGCCTCACCCAACAGCCACGACGTCCGGCCGCACGCACCGTGCGCTTTTGAAGGGACGTGTCGCATGCTGAAGACCGCATCGCAGTCGCCCGGCAGCCTCAGCCCGCCGCGGCTGCTGACCTCGTTGGCCGGGATACTTCGCGCATGGCTGCCCGAGCAGCGCTGGTTCGCGGGCAAGGGCAGGCCCGTCACGGACCTCGCCGTCCTGTCCATGACCGAGCTGCACCCGGGATGTCTGCACCTGCTGATCCGCACCGGACCCGCCGGACCACCCGAAGACTGCTACCAACTCATCCTCGGCGTCCGCGAACACCTGCCGCCCCGCCTCCACCACGCGGTCGTCGGCCGCCCCGACGCGGGCCCGCTCGCCGGACTCACCGTCTACGACGCCCTCCTCGACCCCTGGTCGGCGGGGCTGCTCCTGGAACGCCTGCGGGTCCCCGGCGTGATGGGCCCCCTGCGCTTCGAACGGGACGCGCGCACCGCCGTACCCGAAGGGCTGCCGCCCCGCCTCCTCGACGGGGAGCAGTCCAACACCTCCCTGGTGTACGGGGACGCGTTCATCCTGAAGCTGTTCCGCCGCATCCAGTACGGCATCAACCCGGACCTGGAGGTCCCCTGGGCGCTGGCCCGCGGGGGCTGCGCCCGGGTGCCCGCCCCCGTGGCCTGGTTCTGGACCACCGAGCCGCACACGGCGACCCTCGGCGTGCTCCAGCCGTTCCTGCCCGAGGCGACGGACGGCTGGACCCTGGCGCTGCGCTCGCTCTCCACCGGCGAGGACTTCACCGACGAGTCCTACGAACTGGGGCGCGCCACCGCCGAGGTGCACCTCGCGCTCGCCCAGGCCTTCGGCTCCGAGCCCGCCGACCCCTACGGCGGCAGCCCGCTCGCCGCCGCCATGACCGGACGCCTGGAGACCGCGGCCCGCCAGATGGCGGCGCTCGTCCCCTACGTATCCCGTCTGAAGACCGCCTACGGCGCCGTCGCGGGCCACGGCCCCGGCCGCGAGGCCCAGCGCGTCCACGGCGACCTGCACCTCGGCCAGGTGCTCAAGGCCAGGCACGAGTGGTTCATCATCGACTTCGAGGGTGAGCCCGCACGCCCGCTCGACGAACGCCGACGCGCCCAGGCGCCCATACGCGACATCGCGGGCATGCTCCGCTCCTTCGACTACGCCGCCCACAGCCGCCGCCCGTGGCACCCCCAGTGGGTGGAGCGGTGCCGTGAGGCCTACTGCGCGGGGTATGCCGCGGAGTCGACCTGGGACCCGCGTACGGAGGCCGAGCTGCTGCGGGCCTACGAGACGGACCGGGCGGTGTACGAGGCGCTCTACGAGGCCAGGCACCGCCCCGACTGGCTGCCCGTCCCCATGGCGGCGATCGCCCGCCTCGCAGAGGAGAGCTGACCCCATGAAAGCGACAGCCACCACCGAGACGCAGGGTTCCTCCCGCGCCGCGGACGCGGCCCTCCCGGCCGCCCCGCTCGACGCCCAGGACCGGCAGCGCCTCCTGTCGGGCACGCACCACGACCCGCACGCGTTGCTCGGCGCGCACCCGGTGCCCGGCGGCACCGCCTTCAGGGTGCTGCGCCCCCACGCCCGGACGGTCACGCTCGTCACCGGCGAACGGACGGTGGCGCTGACCGCCATGGGCGACGGCCTGTTCTCCGGCGTGCTGCCCCTCACCGCGATCCCCGATTACCGGCTGCGTGTGACGTACGACGGTCAGACCTCCGCGATCGAGTACGAGGACCCCTACCGCTTCCTGCCCGCACTCGGCGAACTCGACCTGCACCTGATCGGTGAGGGCCGGCACGAGGAGCTGTGGAAGGCGCTGGGCGCGCACCCGATGACCCACCAGGGAGTCTCCGGCACCCGTTTCACGGTGTGGGCGCCGAACGCGCGAGGAGTGAGGGTTTGCGGGGACTTCTGCCACTGGGACGGGACCGCCTCCGCCTACCCGATGCGCTCGCTCGGCTCGACCGGCGTATGGGAGCTCTTCGTCCCCGGCATGGACGAAGGGACGCTTTACAAGTTCGACATCACCCGCGCCGACGGCACCCGCGCCCTGCGCGCGGACCCGATGGCACGGCGCGCCGAGGTGCCCCCCGCCACCGCCTCCGTCGTCACGCGGTCGACGTACGCGTGGGGAGACGAGGCGTGGATGGCACACCGCGCCGACCGGCCCGTCTGCCAGGCACCCTTCTCGGTGTACGAGGTCCATCTCGCCTCCTGGCGCCCAGGACTGACCTACCGTCAGCTGGCCGATGAACTCACCGCCTACGTCACCGAAGCGGGCTTCACCCACGTCGAGCTGATGCCGGTGGCCGAGCACCCCTTCAGCGGCTCCTGGGGCTACCAGGTCACCGGCTTCTACGCCCCGACGTCCCGCATGGGCACCCCCGACGACTTCCGCCACCTGGTCGACACACTGCACCAGGCGGGCATCGGCGTGATCCTGGACTGGGTGCCCGCCCACTTCCCCAAGGACGACTGGGCGCTCGCGGCCTTCGACGGGGAGCACCTGTACGAACCGCAGGACCCGCGGCGCGCCGAACACCCCGACTGGGGCACCCTCACCTTCGACTACGGCCGCAAGGAAGTACGCAACTTCCTTGTCGCCAACGCGAGTTACTGGTGCGAGGAGTTCCACGTCGACGGGCTCCGGGTGGACGCCGTGGCCTCGATGCTCTACCTCGACTACTCACGCGACGAGGGGCAGTGGGCGCCCAACGAGTCGGGCGGCCGCGAGAACCTGGACGCGGTCACGTTCCTCCAGGAGATGAACGCCACCGTCTACCGGCGCTCTCCCGGAGTGGTCACCATCGCCGAGGAGTCCACGGCGTGGGACGGCGTCACACGCGCCACGCACGAGAACGGGCGGGACGGTTTCGGCGGCCTCGGCTTCGGCCTGAAGTGGAACATGGGCTGGTCGCACGATTCGCTGGAGTACATCAGCCGCGACCCGGTGTACCGCGAGTACCACCACAACGAGATGACGTTCTCGATGGTGTACGCGTACAGCGAGAACTACGTCCTGCCCCTCTCGCACGACGAAGTGGTGCACGGAAAGCAGTCGTTGGTCTCCAAGATGCCCGGCGACTGGTGGCAGCGGCGCGCCAACCACCGCGCCTACCTGGGCTTCATGTGGGCCCATCCCGGCAAGCAACTCCTCTTCATGGGACAGGAGTTCGCCCAGGGCGCCGAATGGTCGGCGGAGGGCGGCCTGGACTGGGGGCTGCTCGACCCCTCGTATCCGGCGCGGCCCGACCACCACGGCGTACTGCGCCTGGTGCGGGACCTCAACCACCAGTACCGCGCGACTCCCGCCCTGTGGGAGCGGGACAGCGAGCCGGCCGGATTCTCGTGGATCGTGACGGACGCGGCCCAGGACAACGTCCTGGCGTTCCTGCGCCATGCCGCGGACGGGACCCCGCTTCTCGCGGTCTGCAACTTCGCGCCGGTGGTCCGCGAGGACTACCCGCTCGGCGTCCCCGAGGAGCCGCACGCCTGGCGGGAGGTCCTCAACACCGACGCGGCCCGCTACGGCGGCGGGGACGTCCGCAACCCGGACCCGCTGAAGCCCGAGCCCGAGGGCGTCCACGGCCGCCCGGCCCGCCTGCGCGTCACGCTGCCGCCGCTGGCCACGGTGTGGCTGCGCCCGGAGTGACTGGAGTGACGGCAGGCGGGGTGGCGGCAGGCGCGGGCCGGTGCCGGTCCGCGCGCGTCAGCGGATGGTGACGTGGACGACGTTCGAGACGGCGCCGCCGCCGACCACGCGGAGCTTGTTGAGGCCCTTGAGGCCGAGCTTCACCCGCAGGTTGTACGTGTGGTTGCGGAGGGTGTTCATGCGGGCCGGCAGGGAGACCCACCTCTTGCCCTGGAGCTGCTGCAGCGTCACGCCGGTGCCCGCGGGCAGGCGCGTGGAGTTTCCGTGGACGCGGAACTGGTTCCACGCCTTGATGGACTTCACCGTCGCCTTCGCGGTCAGCGTGGGCCGCGGCGCCGTCTGGTGCGCCGCCCCCTTGCCGGTGTCGTCGGAGGCGGTGTCGAGCGCGTGCGCCACCGTGAGGGGGGCGGCGCACAGCATCAGACCGGCGCTGAAAGTGACGGCTCGCGTCAGGGCAGGGTTCATGCGATCTCCAGGAGAGGCAGTGAGGAGGGGACCGCAGTAATTTAAGACAATTCATCCCAATTTATGGGTAATGACATGCCTCGGTGCGCGTCGGTGTACGCCTGGCCCGATCCCGCGCTGACGCGTGCTCGCCCGAAGGGGTCATACGCCCCTGTCCCGGGAGTCCGCGGGATCCTCGCCCTCAGCGGGGATGATGTGCACCGCCGCCTCCTCGGCGGAGGCCGCCCCGCCGTCGACCCCCATGTCCTCGCCGACCATGTCCTGCTCGGCGACGTCCTCCGGGTCCTCGATGGCGCCCTCGTCCGGGGCGAACAGGCGTCCGGCGCGGGCGTCTCCCACCTGGGTCTCATCGATCGGTTCGCCGTCGGTGTCGGTCGTGTCGCCGATGCCGTCGTCGTCCTCGGCGGGGTCGGGGACCGCGAGCGCGGGGTCGGGCAGCTCCTCGGAGAGGCGTTCGTCCAGGCTCTCGCCCGCTTGCTGCTCCTCGGCGGTGGTCCCGGTGTGGTTCACCCCGAGAGGGCGCTCCGGAGGCGACCAGCCCTCGTCGTAGGGGTCCGACGCGCGGTCGTTGAGCGTGTCCTCGGGGTCGAGGATGCCCTCGTCCTCGCGGACCTCTGCCGTGTCGGGCTGGTAGACCTCGTCGCCCATGACGTCATCGTTGTCCATGGTGTTCGTACTCCTTCATGCGCGGCGTGGTGCCGATGTCATCTCGTGTATCCACCCTGATCCAGAACACACGTTCAGGCATGTGGGGAGGCCGTCCGGCGCGGCGCGGAGGCGTGCCGGGCTCACCGGGTGCCGGACGGGCGCCATTCGAGCAGCAGCAGCGTCGCGTCGTCGCGCAGCTGGTTGTCCTGCCGGTCGAGGATGGAGTGGATGAGCTGGCGCAGCGCCTCCGGGGCCGACTCGCCCGCGGCCGTCGCCCGGATGATGCTGTCGGTGAACCGCTCCAGACCGAACTCGGCGCCGCCCCCGGTCCGCAGCTCCGTGACGCCGTCGGTGTACATGAGGACGCGGTCGCCCGGCTGGAGCGCTTCCTCGTGCACCTGCCACGTGACGCCGGCGAGCAGCGCGGGCGTCCCCAGGGGAGGCTGGGCGGGCCGTTCGAGCGCCCGGTCGAGCACGCGGTGGTCCCGGATCAGCAGGGGCGGCGGATGGCCGCAGTTGCACCACCGCAGGACCCCGCCCGCCAGATCGAGTTCGGCGAGGATCCCCGTGCAGAACTGCTCGGGCAGCCACCGGGCGAGCGCCTCCTGGACGGTGTCGACCAGCTCGGTCAGCTCGGCCTCCGCCCGGCGGGCGTTGCGGCACCCGGCCATGGCCACGGCGGTCGTCAGCCCCGACATGAGGTTGTGGCCCATCGCGTCGAGGATCGTCAGATACAGGGTGGAACGCGTCAGGGAGTGGTCGAAGACGTCGCCGCCGATGTCGTAGGCCGGTTCGAGGACGGCGGTCGAGATGACGTCGGAGTTGCCGATCGTGCGGGGCGGCAGAAAGGCCCGGAGCATCTCGGCGGGCAGCTGCATGGTCTCGGAGCGCGTCCGGCGCGCGAAGGTGTCGCTCGCGGTGCGCTTCGAGGTGATCACCATGGCCAGGATGGAGGCGAGCGTGCGGCAGCGCCGCAGCAGCACTCCGTCGATGACCGACGCCGTGGCGCCGATGACGCCCAGCCGCTCGACTCCGTCGATGAGCGGCAGCCAGGTGGTGATCCGGCCGTGGGCCAGCTCCTCGACGCGCAGGGTGTGCGCCCGATAGGCCGACCCGGCCACGGAGGTGTCCACCCCGAGCGCCGGCGGCCCCTCGGCCAGCGGCACCAGCTGCCGCTGCTGCAGATCCACCAGATATACGTCGATCCGGTCGAGCCCCGCGGCGTCGGCGAAGCGCTGCACCAGGGCGGGCAGCTCCATCGGGGTCGCCGCATGCGCCGAGGCGAGCAGCTGTTCGAGTAGCTGCTCCCCGGGACCGGGGACCCTCGGTTCGCTCGACATCTGTGATCACCGCCTCACAGGCAGTTTCACACCGGGGCCCGGATCCTGCCCGAGTTCCGGGCCTTCGGGACCGGCCGGGAGGTGCCCTTGGTCCCGCGGGCGAGTGAGGAAGGTCCCGGTATGCGCCCTTCCGTTTGCGGAACCACACGACGGACGGCCGGAACGGGCTGAGGAGAAGGCTGAGGAGAAGACTGTGCCAAGGGACATCGGTGTGAGCAACGGAAGCGGGCGCAGGGCGGGGGGAGCCGAGGAGGAGCAGCCGGGGCCTGCCC
>NZ_WMBF01000542.1:0-3970 GCF_019400875.1 Streptomyces anatolicus
CCGTATCGCCGACGTGGCCGGGGACCCGAGCCCCCGCCCCCCTCCGTACCGCCTCTCACCGACGCAGCAACGGCACCATGACCCGGTCGATCAGAGCCTCGAATTCCTCGTCCCGCCATTCGCTCCCGCACACCTTGGTGCGGTACATCAACATGGCCGGAATAACGTCGCAGACATAGTCGTCCGTCCCTCCGGAACGCACTTCTCCGCGCGCGATTCCACGACGTAAGACCTCTTTGATCAGCTTGACACTCGGTTCCACAACGCCTTCGAAGATCACTTCGTGGAAGCGCTCCGCCGTTGCCTTGTCGCATTCGTGAAGCACCGCACGGAGGGCGAATCCAGGGCGCGAGAACATCGCCTCCCGAATCTGTTTGCACAGTTCGAGAAGCTCCTCCCTGACTCCTCCTAGGTCCGGCGTGCTGTCGATACGCGGCAGCCCGGCCCGGAGCGCGTGCACGACGAGGTCTTCTTTGGACGGCCAGCGGCGGTATACGGCGGCCTTCCCGGTCTGTGCGCCCGCGGCCACGCCCTCCATCGTCAGCCCGCTCCAGCCGACCGTACTGAGCTGCTCCAGAGTGGCGTCGAGGATCGCCCGCTCGAGCACAGGCCCGCGCCGACGCGGGGCAACCGTCCGAGCGGGAACGGCCGACCAGCGCGAAGTAACCATCACTATCTCTCCGTCGAGCGAACGAACAACCGAGTCCTTCAGTGAACGCTTGCGTTCACTGAAGGCAAGTCACTACCGTCTTCCTGAACAGTGAACGGGACCGTTCACTAAGGCACTTGCGGGGGATCATGGTGACCACCTCTCAATTAACGCAAGATCAAAAGCCTGGAGCAGCACGCCGGCAGGGGCATCCCGGCATCGCGCTCACCGTCATCGCGGCCTGCCAGCTCATGGTGGTCCTGGATGCGACGATTGTGAATATCGCGCTGCCCCACATTCAGGGCGCGCTCAAGTTCTCGACGACCGACCTCACTTGGGTCGTCAGCGCGTACACCCTCACCTTCGGCGGACTGCTGCTGCTCGGCGGCCGAGCCGGGGACATTCTCGGACGTCGCCGCGTCTTCATGAGCGGCATCCTCCTCTTCACGCTCGCCTCCCTCCTCGGCGGATTCGCCCAGGAGCCCTGGCAGCTGCTGGCCGCACGCGCCCTGCAGGGCGTCGGGGGCGCGATCGCGTCGCCCACCTCGCTGGCACTCATCACGACGACTTTCCCCGAAGGCCCGGAGCGGAACCGCGCGTTCGGCGTCTTCGCGGCGGTCTCCGCGGGCGGTGGCGCCATCGGGCTGCTGGCCGGCGGCATGCTCACCGAGTGGCTGGACTGGCGCTGGGTGCTGTTCGTGAACGTACCCATCGGTATCCTCATCGCCGTCCTCACCCCGCTCTACATCAACGAATCCGAGCGTCACCCCGGCCGTTTCGACTTCCTGGGCGCGCTCACGTCGACGGCGGGCATGACCTCCCTGGTCTTCGGGTTCATCCGGGCGTCCGAGGAAGGCTGGCGCGACAGTCTGACCCTGGGTTCGTTCGCGGCGGCGGTCGTGCTGCTTCTCGCCTTCGCGCTGGTCGAGAGCCGTGCGAAGGAGCCGATCACGCCGCTGCGGATGTTCGCCGACCGCAACCGCTCGGGCACCTACGTGATCATGCTCAGCCTGGCTGCCGCGATGTTCGGCATGTTCTTCTTCATCGTCCTGTTCGTGCAGAACGTACTGAGCTACACCCCGATCGAGGCAGGCCTGGCCTTCCTGCCGGTCACGGTCGTGATCGCGATAGGTGCGGGGCTCTCGCAGAAGTTCCTCCCCGTGCTCGGCCCGAAGCCGTTCATGGTGACGGGTTCGATCATCGTCGCCGCGGGCCTCGGTTGGCAGTCACTGATCACCCCGGACAGTTCGTACGTCGGTGGAGTACTGGGGCCGATGCTGTTGTTCGGCTTCGGCATGGGCCTGAACTTCGTGACGCTGACGCTGACGGCGGTCTCCGGAGTCGGCCTGCACGAGGCGGGCGCGGCGTCAGGCCTGCTCAACGCGACCCAGCAGGTGGGTGGCTCGCTCGGCCTCTCCATCCTCACCACGGTCTTCGGCACGGCGAGCCGGGACGAGGCGAAGGAACAGATGGCGGACTTCATGGCACACGCCACCCCCGAACAGAAGGCCGAATTCGCCAAGACCCACGAACTCCCCGCACCTTGGAGCCATGAAGTGCTGTCGGAGGGCATCTCGACCGCCTTCCTCCCCGCGGTGGCCATGGCCCTGCTCGCCCTTGCCACCGCAGCGTTGGTGATCCGCGTCCGCAAGAGCGACCTCGAAGCCCTCTCCGGCACCGCGAGCACGGCCGGGCCAGGGGGTGGTTGATCGAACCGCTGCACCGCGTCAGGCGTATGCCCTGTGTCAGGGGTACGGGGTGTACGGACTGTCGGTGCTCGTCCTGCCGCACACCCCTACGCCCAGCATGGGGGGCCGGGCCTCGATGATCCGTCGGGCGCGGCTCTCCCCCAGGCTCGTCGCGTACCAAGGATCCTTGTCGCCGTCGAGACCGTCGGCTATGTCCCTGATCGCGCACGAGCGCTGCGGCTCCGGCAGCTTGTCCAGGGCGGGCACCGCGTCCGCGGACAGCAGCCGTGCGTAGTCGAGGTCGAACTTGCCGGTGTCCTCGTACCGCTGCACGTTGCGCTCGGCGATCATCGCGTCGGGCGACAACAGACCGAACGCGAGTACGCCCGCCGCGGCGCTCGCGGCGACGGCGCGCGGTAGCCATCGAGCGCCCCAGATCCCGGCAGCAATGATCAACAGGATGATCACGCCGAACCACAGCTCCACGGCGACGACCGAGATCCTGAGCCTGGTCAGCCCGTACGCCTCCACGTACATGCCCATACGCCGCACCGCGGACGCCACCACGACGAGCGTCAGTACGCAGAGCGAACCGAGCACCGCACGCACCAGCGTGCGGTCCTTGGCGCCGCCCCGCGGGGCCCACCGGAGTGCGAACACGATGACGAGCAGCGTGAGGAGGGTGACCAGGAGCAACTGCCAGAATCCCTGCCGCGCGTAAGCGGAGTAGGAGAGACCGGTTTTGTCCAGGACGGCGTCATACCCGCCGAAGAGCACCGCGAGTTGGACGGCGTTGAACGCCGCGAACAGCACGCAGAGCACGATCAGCGGCAGTGCCCACTCCATACGGCCGCGGGCTCGGCCTGGGCTCACCACGAGCCGGTCCCAGCGCAGAGGGGAGGCGGCTGTGTGCGCGGCGGCGAGCGCGCCGACCGCACCGACGATCAGGAGCAGGACGCGCCAGGGTGCGCCGACCGGGGAGGCGTCCGGTATCAGATCACCGAGCAGGTCGGCGAAGGCGGCGTCCGCACCGGCGAACAGTGCGCCGAAGACCAGGAGCAGCCCGGCGGTCACCGCCGCCGCGCGCATGGCGGGTCCGGCGCCGCGCGCGCTGCCCGCGTGCGCCCGCACTCCGCGCCAGCCCCAGACGGACCCCTTCCAGAGCGCGTCGAAGAGGCCGAGAGGGCTCAGGGCTATGCCCAGCCAGGTCCGGCAGCCGTGCAACGCGAGCGCCCCGAGCGCGACCGAGGAGACGATCGCGAGGAACGACGGCCATCCCGCGTCACGCAGGGCCGGCACGACCAGCAGCGCGAGGCCCCCGACCGCCCACACCAGTGACCAGGGGCGAGGCCTGCGACCGGCCTTCTCGGAGGCGAAATAGGCGGCGAGCGTGGCCGGGACGGCGACGATCAGCAGATTGATCGCCAGACCGTCGCCGAGGAACAGCATGCTCAGTACGCCGGTGGCGAGCACGGCCCAGAGCGTCGCCGCTCGGACGGGGCCGGGAGGCTCCGCCCGCAGATCGGCGAGGAGCGGAGGCTGGGTCTGTTGCGGCATCGGGTAACCCCAGGCGGCATGGGGCGGCTGCGGGCCTCTCCCTCCAGCTGTGGGGTTCTGTGGGGGCGCGGGGGCC
>NZ_WMBF01000543.1:0-3969 GCF_019400875.1 Streptomyces anatolicus
GGGTGACGGACCGGGCGGGGGCGGAGCAGCTCCGCGATCCCGGGCTCCAGCCGGAGCGGACGCGGCTCGCGTGGCGGCGTACGACGCTGTCCTGCACGGTCGCCGCCCTCCTCGCCGCCCGCGCGGTGCTGCACGAGGGGGCCACCGCGTCCGGCGTGCTGGTCTGCGCCCTGTGTCTGCTGCTCTGGCTCGGCTTCCTGGTGGTCGCGCACCGCAGGATGACCGCGCTGACCGCCCACAGGCCCCGGACGCTGACCGTGCGGGGCGCGTGGACGGCAGCGGTGTGCACGCTGGCGCTCGCGGTGTGCGCGGCGGCGATGGTGGTCTGAGGGGCGGGGGCGAGGGTGGCGAGGGTGCCGGGTCAGTCCGGCCAGTCCACCGTGACCACGACCTTGCCGCGTGTGCGCCCCTCCTCGCTCTTTCGGTGCGCGTCCGCGGCCCGCTCCAGTGGGAATGTCTCCTCGACGTGGAGCGTCACCACGTCCTGCTCCACCAGCTCGGTCAGCCGCCCCAGATCCGCGGCGTCAGGGCGTACGAAGCAGTACTGGCCGCCGAGGCCGGTCACCCCGCTGTCCGCGATGGACGCCAACCGGCCGCCCTGTGCGAGGAGTTCGACGGACGCCTTGAGCGCGTCGCCGCCGACGGTGTCGAAGGCCGCGTCGACGCCCTCGGGGGCCAGGCCCCGGACCCGGTCGACAAGGCCCTCCCCATACGTCACCGGCTCGGCGCCGAGCTCGCGCAGGAAGTCGTGGTTGTGCTCACTGGCCGTGCCGATGACCCGGGCACCCGCGTGCCGGGCGAGCTGCACGGCGAGGGAGCCGACGCCGCCGGCCGCCGCGTGCACGAGGACCACGTCGCCCTCCTTGACCTCCAGCGCCCTGGTGAGCACCTGGTAGGCGGTGAGCCCGGCGAGCGGCAGGCCCGCGGCCTCCTCGAAGGTGAGGTTGCGCGGCTTGCGGGCGAGGGTGCGCACCGGCGCGGCGACGTACTCGGCGAAGGTGCCGCGCGAGAGGAAGTCCTCGCGTACGTAACCGATGACCTCGTCGCCGACGGAGAACTCCGTGACGGCGGGGCCCGGCCGCACCACCACTCCGGCGACGTCCCAGCCCGGGACCACGGGGAAGACCGCGTCGAGGGCCCCGTCGAGATGGCCCTCGCGGCACTTCCAGTCGACGGGGTTCACGGCGGCGGCCCGCACCTTCACCAGGACGGAGTCGGGGCCGACCTTGGGGTCGCGTACCTCGCCGTATTCGAGTACCTCGGGCCCGCCGTAGCGGCCGTAGCTGATCGCCTTCACACCGACCAGGCTCACATAGCGGAAGAAATGGGGCATCGGGGGCTAGCCTGAGAGGGTCAAGGCATTCCCGGACGTCACAGAAGGTACGCGCCATGACCACGCTCCACCACGAACACCCGGTGCACGATCACATCCATGGCCCCGCGTGCGGGCACCCCGAGGTGCCGCACGGCGACCATGTCGACTACGCGCACGACGGGCACATGCACCGGCGTCACTCGGACCACTACGACGAGTGCGAGCCGTCGGGGCACGTGGCCCATCAGGATCATGAGCACCGGCACGGGGACGGGTGCGGGCACGAGTCCGTTCTGCACGGTGATCATGTGGACTATGTGCACGATGGGCATCGGCATGCCGCCCATGACGGGCACTGGGACGATCACTGAGCGATCCGCCCTGTTCGGGGGGTAGCTGCGGGCCGCATGGGGCTGGGCGCGCAGTTCCCCGCGCCCCTGCGGGGCGCTGTTCGGGGCGCTTTTTGGTCTGGACTGCATACCGACTGGTCGGCATCATGGGGTGGCACGTTCTCACCCATGCCGATCAGGAGCGTTAGATGAGCGCAGAGCAGTCGCCGCCGGGACTCGACCTCGACCAGTTGCGCGGTCACCTCGACCGCGAGCGGCCGGGCCTGGTCGGCGGGGTGCTCGGCGCCCGGCTGATCGAGGGCGGCCGGTCCAACCTCACGTACGCCGTGACGGACGGCACCACGCGCTGGGTCGTCCGGCGGCCCCCGCTGGGCCATGTGCTGGCCACCGCGCACGACATGAAGCGCGAGTACCGCGTGATCGAGGCCCTGCACCCCACGGACGTGCCCGTGCCCGCGCCCGTGCTGCTCTGCGAGGACGACACGATCATCGGGGCGCCCTTCTACGTCATGGAGTTCGTGGACGGCACCCCGTACCGCACCGCCGAGGAGCTGGCCCCGCTCGGGCCCGAGCGGACCCGCGCCGCCGTGCTCGGCCTCGTGGACACGCTCGTCGACCTGCACGCCGTGGACCCCGAGGCGGTCGGCCTCGGTGACTTCGGGCGGCCCGACGGCTTCCTCGACCGGCAGCTGCGCCGCTGGGGCAAGCAGCTGGACGCCTCCCGCAACCGCGACCTCCCCGGCGTCGACGAGCTGCACGCGGCGCTCGGCCGCCGGCTGCCCTCCTCCCCGGCGCCTACCGTCATCCACGGCGACTACCGCCTGGACAACGTCCTCATCGGCGAGGACGACCGGATCAAGGCCATCCTCGACTGGGAGATGTCCACGCTCGGCGATCCCCTCACCGACCTCGGGCTGCTCGTCATGTACAGCGCCAAACTGGAGGTGCCGGACTCCCCCGTCAGCACGACGGCGGGCGCGCAGGGCCACCCGGACCCGGCCGAGCTGATCGAGCGGTACGCCGCGCGCTCGGGGCGCGATGTGTCGGCCGTCTCCTGGTACACCGCCTTCGCGTGGTTCAAGCTCGCCGTGATCCTGGAGGGCATCCACTACCGGTACACGCTCGGCCAGACCGTCGGCGCGGGGTTCGACCGGATCGGCGAACTGGTGTCCGTCTTCATCGAGCACGGCCTGACCACCCTTCAGGAAGGCTGACCCACCCATGGACTTCGCTTTCGACGCGCGCACCGAGGAACTGCGGGCCAGGCTCCTCGCCTTCATGGACGAGTACGTCTATCCGGCGGAGCCCGTCGCCGAGGAACAGCGCGCCGCACTGGCCTCCCCGTGGGACACCCCCGCCGTGGTCGGGGAGTTGAAGGCCGAGGCCCGCCGCCAGGGCCTGTGGAACCTCTTCCTGCCCGACCCCGCGTACGGCGCCGGGCTGACGAACCTCCAGTACGCGCCGCTCGCCGAGATCACCGGCCGCTCCCCGCACCTGGCGCCCACCGCGCTGAACTGCGCGGCCCCGGACACCGGCAACATGGAGGTCCTCGCCCAGTTCGGCAGCGAGGAGCAGAAGAAGCGGTGGCTGCAGCCGCTGCTCGCCGGGGAGATCCGTTCCGCGTTCGCGATGACCGAGCCGGAGGTGGCCTCGTCCGACGCCACCAACATCACCACGCTGATCGAGCGCTCCCCGGACGGCTCCGAGTACGTCATCACGGGACGTAAGTGGTACATCTCCGGGGCGATGAACCCCGACTGCGAGATCTTCATCGTCATGGGCAAGACGGACCCGGAGGGCTCCGACATCCGCCGCCAGCAGTCGATGGTCCTCGTGCCGCGCGACACGCCGGGTGTCGAGGTGAGGCGCGCGATGCGGGTGTACGGCTACGAGGACCACTCCCACGGCGGGCACGCGGAGGTCGTCTTCCACGGTGCGCGGGTCCCGGCCGCGAACCTCATCGGCGAGGAGGGGGGCGGCTTCGCCATCGCGCAGGCGCGGCTCGGGCCCGGCCGCATCCACCACTGCATGCGGCTGATCGGGATGGCCGAGCGGGCCATCGAGCTGATGTGCCGGCGGGCGGTGGCGCGTACGGCGTTCGGGAAGCCGCTGGCCCAGCAGGGCGTCGTCCAGGAGTGGATCGCGGACGCGCGGGTCGCGGTCGAGCAGGTGCGGCTGCTCGTCCTGAAGACGGCCTGGCTGATGGACACCGTCGGCAACCGGGGTGCGCATACGGAGATCCAGGCCATCAAGATCGCGACGCCTCGGGCGGTCGTCGGCATCCTTGACCGGGCCGTTCAGTTG
>NZ_WMBF01000544.1:0-3944 GCF_019400875.1 Streptomyces anatolicus
CCTTCGTGGAGAGCCCGGTTCAGCTCCTGAACGTACTGGAGTGGGCGCACGCGGCGGCCGCGACCGGCCCGGCCGGGGGCCTCACCGTCGTCGTCCTCTCGCCCAACGACCCCATGACCCGGGGTCAGTTGCGGCGCATGGCGCAGCTCGTCCGCGACGAGGGCGTCGAGGTCCGCTGGGAGGAGGCGCGCGGCGGCGCGAGCGCCCCCTTCCAGACGGTCGGCGGTCTCGCGGGCGCGCTGCGCAAGGCGGACCGGGTCGTCATAGGCGACCCGTTCTCCCGCTACGTACAGCTCATGCTCACCATCACCCGCGCCCGCTCGCTCGTGGTGGTGGACGACGGCACGGCGACCATGGAGTTCATCTCCCAGCTCGCCCGCGGTGAGCGCCTTGTGCGCTGGCACCGCAAGGGCGGCCGCCCCGGCCCCCGCGACCTGCTCTTCGCCCCGGTCTCGGCCGCCGCCCGGCGCCGTCTGACGCCCGGCGGGGCGCGGACGGTGGAGGTCTTCTCCTCCATGCCGATCGACCAGGCGCCGCCCGGCGTCGGCATCACCGTCAACTCCTTCGCCTGGACCAGGGAGCGCTTCGGACCGCCCCGCATCACACGCGGCGCCGACCTGGTCGGCACGTCCCTCGTCGAGACGGGCGTGGTGGACCCCGACCGCTACCTGGAAGCGGTCCGCGCCCTCTGCCTGGCCCACGGCGCCACGCGCTACTTCGCGCACCGCCGCGAGAGCTCCGAGAAGCTGCACCGCCTCGCGGTCGAGACGGGCCTCCAGGTGGTGCGCCCCGACCTCCCCCTGGAGCTGATCGCCCGCCGCGGCCCCATCGGCCGTACGATCCTCAGCTTCCCCTCCACCGTCGTCCACACCCTCCCCCTGGCACTGGCGGGCACGGACGTGAAGGTGGCGGTCTGCGACATCGACCCGGCCTGGCTCACGGAGAACGCCTCACCGCGCGCGCAGGGCTTCCTGTCCGGGGTGACGGGGACGGCCAGGGACGTGACCCGGCTGACGTCGGTGCAGCACGCGGCACCGGCGTGACGGCACGGGGGTAACGGCACCCGGCGCGGGGACTACGGGGCGACGGCACCGGCGCGGCGCCTACGGGGTGAAGCGCCGGACGTACCGCCGCTGCCAGGGCGTCTCCACCGCGTGCCGGTCGTAGTGCGCCCGTACGAAGGCGACGGCCTCGTCCGCGGGCACCCCGTCCAGGACGGCGATGCAGGCGAGGGCGGTCCCGGTCCGCCCGCGCCCGCCCCCGCAGGCCACCTCGACACGCTCATCGGCCGCCCGCTCCCACGCCTCGCGCAGCAGCTCCCGCGCCAGCGCGCGATCCCCCGGCAGCCGGAAGTCGGGCCAGGCCAGCCACTTGGCCTCCCAGGGGACTTCGGGCGGCCGCTTGCCGAGAAGGTAGACCCCGAGGTCGGGCACGTCACCGTCCGGGAGCGGGCGCCGCAGCCCCCGCCCCCGGACGAGCCGTCCGGAGGGCAACCGCAGGACTCCGGCGCCGTCGGACTGCCACGTACCCGTCTTCGCGCTACCGGTCATGCCCGCAGACTAGGCGCCACCACCGGCTCGGGGAGGGCACTTCGCCTCGTCCGCAGCCCGAAGGCGCTGATCACCGCGGCAAGCAGGGCGGCGGCCAGCGGGACCCACAGGGCCGCGCGGTAGCCGTCGAGCATGGCCGCCGGTGAACCGGACGCCGTGGCCGCGACGTTGACCGCCGTGACCGCCGAGAGCCCGAGCGCCGCGCCGAACTGGAAGGACGTGTAGAGCAGCGCCCCGGCCAGACCCTGCTCCTGTTCGGCGACGCCCTCGGTGGCGACGATGGTGAGCGGCCCGTACGCCAGCGAGAACGCGAGGCCGACGACGACCAGGCTCGGGAGCATCATCGCGTACGTCCAGTCGGCGGCGACCGGCAGGAAGAGGGCGTAGGCGAGCGCGGCGAGGAGCAGCCCGCCGAAGATCACCCGCGCGTTGCCGTAGCGGTTCACCAGCCTGGGGGTGAGGAGGGGGGAGAGGATCGCGTCGATGCCCATGATCAGCATCGCGAAGCTGGTCTGGAGCGTCGACCACTCCCGCAGCTCCTGGAGGTAGAGCACCACCAGGAACTGGAAGCCGAAGAAGCCCGCGGCGAAGAGCAGCCCGGCGAGGTTGGCGCGGACCAGACTGCCGGCCCGCAGGATGCCGAGCCGCACCAGCGGGGCCGCCGAGCGCCGCTCCACCGCGACGAACGCGGCGAGCATCACCAGACCGGCGCCGACCGTGGCCGCCGTCCAGGCGCCCGAGGTGTGCGTGGCGCGCTCCACGCCGAGGACGAGCAGCACGATGGCGGAGGTGATGGTCACGCCGCCCCACAGGTCGAACCCCTGCCCGGCCACCCGCTCCGGACGCGCCGACTTCGGCACGAAGGCGAGGGCCGCGGCGAGGATCAGGGCGGAGAGCACGACCGGCGCGAAGAAGACCCAGCGCCAGCCGACCGAGGTCAGCAGCCCGCCCACGACGAGCCCGACCGAGAAACCGCCGGCGGCGGTACCGGAGTAGAAGAGCAGGGCCTTGTTGCGCTGCGGCCCCTCCGCGAACCCGGTGGTGATGATCGAGAGCCCCGCGGGCGTCATGAAGGCGGCGGCGACCCCGGTGACGAAGCGGGCCACGATCAGCGTCCACCCCTCGGTGGCGAACCCGCCGAGCCCGGAGAAGACGAGGAAGACGGAGAGCCAGAACACGAACATCTGGCGGCGCCCGAAGAGGTCGGCGGCGCGCCCGCCGAGCAGCATGAAGCCGCCGTACCCGAGGACGTACGCGCTCATCACCCACTGCAAGGAGCCCGTGGACAGGCCCAGGTCGGCGCGGATGGAGGGCAGGGCGACGTTGAGCATGGCGACGTCGATGCCCTCCAGGAAGATCGCGCCGCACAGGACGAGAAGGACGCCCCACTGGCGGCGGGTCCAGCCGGTGTCCGGCAGTTCTTCGGTGGGTCTCTGGGCTGTGGCACTCATGACGTCCCAACTCTCCTGTTATGGGCAGCTGTTGTTGTCTGCTCAATCACCCTCGGTCAGGCGGGGGAGAGGAACAACGCCGAAGATCGCAACGTTCGTTCAAGCAGGCTGAACGATCCGACGACCTGGGGGCCCGATGCCGATCGAGCGCGACGAACTGGAGTGCTTCCTGCTGCTCGCCGACGAGCTGCACTTCGGCCGCACGGCCGAGCGGATGCGGCTGTCCAAGGCGCGGGTGAGCCAGCTCGTCCAGCGGCTCGAACGGCGCGTGGGCGCGCCGCTGTTCATCCGTACGAGCCGCAGGGTCGCCCTCACCTCGATCGGCAGGCAGCTGCGCGCCGACCTCGCGCCCCACCACCACGCGATCGAGGAGGCCCTGGAGCGCGCGGCGGCGACCGCGCGCGGCATCGAGTCCGTGCTGCACGTCGGCTTCTCCAACCCGCTCACCGGCGAGATCGTGATGAAGGCGTCGGAGGTGCTGCGCGTCAGCCACCCCGGCCTTGCCGTGGAGGTCTGCGAGGTGCCGCTCGGCGATCCGTACGGGCAGCTGCGCAGGGGCGAATTCGACGTCCAGCTCACCGAGCTGCCGGTCAGGGAGGAGGACCTGGGCGGCGGCCCTCCGCTGCTCGCCGAGGACCGCGTCCTCGCCCTGCCCGCGGGCCATCCGCTGGCCGGGCGGGACACGGTGACGCTGGAGGACCTGGCCACCGTCCCCCTCCTCACCCTCGCGGGCGAGGTCCCCGACTACTGGCTGGAGCACCACGTCCCCGCCCGCACCCCGAGCGGCCGCCCCATCGAGCGAGGCCCCGGCGTGGTCAACATGCAGGAGGGCCTGATCCTGGTAGCGGCGGGCAGAGGCGCCCTCCTGGCCCCCGCCCACACGGCGACGTACTACGCCCGCCCCGGCATCACCTACGTCCCCTTCACGGACGCGGCCCCGACG
>NZ_WMBF01000545.1:0-3936 GCF_019400875.1 Streptomyces anatolicus
CCGTGCGCCCGAGTGATCTCAAGGAACCACCAGCCCGGCGATCATCGCACTAAAGTGACCGCCGGAATGGCTGCCCTGTCGAGAGCGGGGCGCTGGACAGCAGGGTGGGACGGGAGCCTGTCATGACCACCGCACTGATCATCGGCGACATCCAGCGGGGCATCACGAGCGGCTACCCGTTCGCCCGGAGCGTCGTGCCATCGCTCACCGAACTGCTCCCGCGGGCCCGTGCGGCCGGTGTCCTCGTGGTGTTCGTGCACTTCGCCTTCCGGGCCAACGGGGCGGACGTGCCCCGGGGCAACACCATGCTCCAGGCGTTCTACGAAGCGGGGGACGTTTTCCACGAGGGTTCGGCCGGAACGGAGATCGCTCTGCCGGTCGCCGAGGAGGACGTCGTCGTACTCAAACGCCGCGCCAGCGCGTTCGCCGGCACGGACCTCGACCTCGTACTCCGCGCGCGCGGCGTCACCACCCTCGCGGTCGCCGGGGTCGCCACCAGCGCGATGGTGGCGGCGACGTGCTATGACGCGGCGGACCGCGGCTACGAGTTGACCGTGCTGCGCGACGGTTGCGCCGACGGCGACGCGGCGATCCACGACTTCTTCATGAACGCGGTCTTCCCGAGCCGGGGGTTCGGGGTCATGTCCTGCGCGGACTGGTCTGGGGAGTGATGCCAGGGCCCTTTTGTGAGCTTGCGAACTCCTCGGCGAGCAGGCCCATCACGACCAGATCGCGGTGTTTGCCGCCGAGGAACACGTGCTGGCGGAGTCGGCCCTCTTCTACGAAACCGAGACGGCGGTGCAGCGTCAGCGACGCCTCGTTGTGCGCGAGGACACGCGCCTCGCATTTGTGGAAGCGGCGCTCGGCGAACATGTAGCGCAGCAATATCGTCACGGCTTCCGCCGCGTAGCCCCTGCGCCGGTGATCGGCGCCGATGGTGATCCCGTACTCGAACCGGCCCGCATGCGCATCGGCGTGCTGCGAGCCGATGGCGCCGACCATCTCCCCCGTGTCAAGCGCTTCGATCACCAACTGGCAGCGGTCTCCGTCGGGCACGGCGGCGGCTCGCTCCTTGGCCCAGGCGCGATGCCCCTCGGCGGAACGGGGCGGGATTACCAGATCCCCCAGCCCCTCCTCGTCGGCGGCGAAGCGCTGGAACGCCGTCCAGTCGTCGGGCTCGATACCGCGCAGCCGTACCAGCTCGCCTGACCAGAACGATGTCATCCCGTATTCGATCACGCCATCGCCCGCCAGATCCAGGCCCCTTGGCAGGACCGGGAGTTCACCTTCGTAGCCAATCGCCCGCTGCCCGTGTCCATGTGGTGAGGAGTTCCTTGTCGCCCAGGACCTCGATTCCGTCGGCGGGAGTCGGGGTGCGGCGGTCGTAGAGGAGGAGCAGGAGGTCCGTGAGAGGGCCCCGGACCGCTGTGGTCGCCTTCTTGTGGGCGTGGCTCAGCGTGATGGGGGCCTTGGTCAGGTCGATGAACCACTCCCCCGACCCCTCGGGAGCGTCAGCGGCGTCGGTGGCGTGGAAGTGGAGCGTGCGGTCAGGGCCCAGCAGCGCGTGGTGTTCGGCCTCCGATGCGTAGGCCTGCGGCAGCGTGCTGAATTGCAGCCACTCCTCAAGGCCGTCGCGCGCCACATCGGCGTCCAGGGTGTACGTCCCACCGACCGCGGCACTCGCGTCGAAGCGGTGGACGACCGTTTCGTACGTCATTCGGCGGGCCCAGAACAGCGGGGTGCCGCCCGGGGCGGGCGTCCAGACCCTGGCGTCCTGGCCGGCCTCGCGCAGCGTGTCCACGAGCCGGCCCGTGCTCTTCGCGAGCCAGGCGGTCAGTGTCGCGATGTCGTCGTCGGCGTCGGGCGTGACCTCGTTGACCTGATCGTCGGGGACGGGCGCGGTGGCCCGGGTCCGCACGATCGTCTCGGCCCAGCTGTGCGTGCCGCCGACGTGACGCAGCAGGTGGGCGAGGGTCCATCCGGGGCAACCCGGCACAGGCGCGGCGGCGTCCGCGCCGTCGACGGCCGCGACCAACTGGGCGCTCTGCTCGGAGATCCGGGTGACATAGCGGTCGTACACCGCGCTGGGGCTCGGACGCGTCATGCCGTCACGGTAGACCACGGGTGGCAGCCGTGGAACGCGAGCCGCCGCCCGCCGCCGTTCACGCCGATGCCGCCAGGAACTGCGTCGCCGCCAGCTCGCCGTAGAGCGGGTCCGCCGCCACCAGTTCGGCGTGCGTGCCGACCGCTCGCACCTTCCCCGCGTCCATCACCACGATCCGGTCCGCCAGCGTCACCGTCGACAGCCGGTGCGCCACCACCAGGACGGTGACCTCGCGGGACACCTCCGTCACGACATCCCGCAGCGCCAGTTCGTTGACCGCGTCCAGTTGCGAGGTCGCCTCGTCGAGCAGGAGCAGGCGGGGCTTTCTGAGCAGCGCCCTGGCTATCGCCACACGCTGGCGCTCGCCGCCGGACAGCTTGGAGCCGCGGTGGCCGACCACCGTCTCCAGCCCCTCGGGCAGCCGCTCGATCACTCCGTCGAGACGGGCCCGTACGAGAACCTCCCGCACCTCGGCGTCGGTGGCGTCCGGCGCCGCGAAGAGCAGGTTCTCGCGGACGGTGCCCGCGAGGACGGGCGCGTCCTGCTCCACGTATCCGATGGTGGCCCGGAGTTCGGCCAGCGGCCACTCCCTCACGTCCCTGCCGTCGACCAGGATCCGCCCGCCCGTCGCCTCGTAGAACCGCTCGATGAGGCCAAAGACGGTCGTCTTGCCCGCCCCGGAGGGGCCGACGAAGGCCGTCATGCCGGGGCCGGGCACCTCGAAGGTCACGCCGTGGTGGACGTAGGGGAGTTCGTCGCGGTAACGGAAGGTGACGTCCTCGAAGGTCACCGACGCCGGGCCATCAGTCCTCGCGGCGTCCGTCTGCCCTGCCTCGCCCATCTCCCCCTTCTCTTCCGTCTCTTCCGTCTCCAGCCGTTCCGCCTGCACGATCCGCGCGATCGCCGCCGAGCCGACCTGGTACTGCGACGCCGCGTCGACAAGGCGCGCCACGGGCTCGGTCAGGTAGAAGAGGTAGAGCAGGAAGGCCACCAGCGTCGAGACGGAGATCGCGCCGGACGCGACCCGCGCCCCGCCGATCCCGAGCACCGCGAGGAACGACACCTGCACGGCGAGACCGACCGAACTCCCCGCCACCGCTTGCCACTTCGCCGACCGCACGCCGTGCCGCCACGCCTCACGCGCCGCCTCCTGCACCGCTTCCGTCTCGCGTCGCTCGGCGCCGGAGGCCTTGACCGTACGGAAAGCGCCGAACGCCCTTTCCAACGCGGTCGAGATCGTGCCGACCGCCTCCTGGGCGCGCCGCGTCGCCTGCGCGATCTTCGGCATGGCCAGGGACGCCGCGCCGCCGATCAGCACGATCACGCCGAACGTGACGCCGAGCAGCACCGGGTCCATCAGCCCCATCATCGCGATCGTCGCGAGGAAGGTGAGGCCGCCGGAGACCGCCGAGACCACGGACTGGGTCGTGACGGCCCGCAGCAGTGTGGTGTCCGAGGTGATCCGGGACATCAGGTCGCCGGGCTGGGTCCGCTCCACCTCGGTCAGGCGCAGCCGCAGCAGCCGCCCGATCAGGGTGCGCCGGGCGGCCAGCACCACAGACTCGGCGGTGCGCTCCAGGACGTACGACCCGACCGACTCGATCGCGGTGCCGAGGATCACGAGCGCGCCGAGGAGCACCAGGACGCCGGCGATCGGATCGTCGCCGCCGAGCCGGTCCACAAGCGCTTTGGCCGCGAGCGGCTGGGCCAGCGCGGTCATCGAGCCGGTGAGCGTGAGCAGGGCGCCGAGGGCCACGGCGCCGCGGTGCGGCCGGAAGTGGCGGTACAGGGCGCGCCAGGTCTCCTTGGCGGGCAGGCGCTCGGGTTCGGGG
>NZ_WMBF01000546.1:0-3934 GCF_019400875.1 Streptomyces anatolicus
CCGCACGGTCAGCCCACCCCGCACGGTCAGCTCGCCCCGCACGGGCGGAACGCAGCGTCCGGACCCACCGCCCCCGGCGAGACCACGCACCGCGACGTCACCCCCTGGCCCGTCGCCCGTGCCCTCGCCGCGCGGGCCGTGCCCCGGGGCGGAGGCGAGACCGTCGCCGTCCCCTTGGACAAGGCCCTCGGCCTGACCCTGGCCGCCCCGCTCACCGCCCTCACCGACCTGCCGTCCTTCGACACCTCCGCGATGGACGGGTGGGCCGTCGCGGGACCCGGCCCCTGGGTCGTACGGGCCGACGGGATCCTCGCCGGGCACGACCGTCCGGAACCGCTGGGGGACGGCGAGGCGGTCCGGATCGCGACCGGCGCCCGCATCCCGCAGGACGCCACCGCGGTCCTGCGCAGCGAGCACGGCCGCCTCGACGACAAGGGCGGGCTGCACGCGCAGCGCGAGGTGGTGACGGGCCAGGACATCCGACCGCGCGGCCAGGAGTGCCGTTCCGGAGACCATCTCCTGCCGCCCGGAGCCCTTGTCACGCCCGCCGTGCTCGGCCTCGCCGCGGCCGCGGGCTACGACACGCTCACCGCCGTATGCCGACCGCGTGCCGAAGTCCTCGTACTGGGCGACGAGTTGCTTGCCGAGGGGTTGCCCCGCGAGGGCCTGATCCGGGACGCGCTCGGCCCGATGCTGCCGCCCTGGCTGCGCGCGCTCGGCGCCGAGGTCACCGGCGTGCGGCGGCTCGGCGACGACGCGGAGGCGCTCCACGAGGCTCTGACGACGTCCACGGCCGACGTGATCGTGACGACGGGCGGTACGGCCGCGGGCCCCGTCGACCACGTCCACCCCACGCTGCGCCGCATCGGCGCCGAACTGCTCGTGGACGGCGTGGCCGTGCGCCCCGGGCACCCGATGCTGCTGGCCCGCCTCCGGCCGGGACAGCACCTCGTCGGGCTGCCGGGCAACCCACTCGCCGCCCTCTCCGGTCTGGTCACGCTGGCCGAGCCCCTGCTGCGTACGCTCACCGGACGCGCGTCGGCGTCCGCGTCCGCATCCGAGGCCATGTCCGCGCCCACCGCTACCGGTGAACCTCCGCCGCACGTCGCGTACACCGCCCCCGTCCGCGATGACGTGCAAGGACATCCGTACGACACCCGCCTCGTGCCCGTCACCCTGCGAGGTGAGTACGCCGTGCCGCTGCGCTTCAACGGACCCGCGATGCTGCGTGGCATCGCGGCGGCGGACGGGCTCGCGGTCGTACCGACCGGTGGCGCGCGCAAGGGGCAGGAGCTGGAGATCATCGACCTTCCCTGGGCCCTCAGCGATTCCTGGGCCGTGAGCGATCCCTGGCCCCTGCGCGACGGCGGGGAGTGTTTCACGTGAAACTTCCCGGCAACGACGCCATCGCCCGCCAACCCGAAGAGCACCACACGACCCACCGGATCAAGCTGCCCCAGCGGGTGGTCGAACGGCCGTTGCGCCAGGTCACCAGGCGTCTGGTGATGGCCCTGCTGGTGCTCGCCCTGACGACGTTCATAGTCTGGATCGATCGCAGCGGCTACAACGACAACTCCGACAAGCAGGTCGACTTCCTCGACGCCGCGTACTACGCCACGGTGACGCTCTCCACCACGGGCTACGGCGACATCGTCCCGTACAGCGACAGCGCCCGGCTCACCAACATCCTCCTGATCACGCCGTTGCGCGTGCTCTTCCTGATCATCCTGGTCGGCACGACCCTCGAAGTGCTCACGGAACGGACGCGCGAGGAATGGCGTCTGTCCCGCTGGAGGTCCAACTTGCGTGAACACACTGTCGTCGTCGGCTTCGGGACGAAAGGCCGCTCGGCGATCCAGACCGTCTGCGCGACCGGCTTGAAGCCGGAGCAGATCGTGGTCGTCGACCCCAGTTCGAAGGTCGTCGACGCGGCCACGGCCGAGGGTTACGCGGGTGTCGTCGGCGACGCGACGCGCAGCGATGTGCTGCTCCGCGCGGAGGTGCAGCGGGCCCGGCAGATCATCATCGCGACGCAGCGCGACGACACGGCGGTGCTCGTCGCGCTCACCGCGCGGCAGCTGAACCGCGGGGCGAAGATCGTCGCCGCGGTGCGCGAGGAGGAGAACGCGCCGCTGCTGCGGCAGTCCGGCGCCGACGCGGTGATCACCAGCGCCAGCGCGGCGGGGCGGCTGCTCGGGCTCTCCGTGCTGAGCCCGAGTGCGGGCATGGTCATGGAGGACCTCATCCAGCAGGGTTCGGGGCTCGATCTCGTCGAGCGGCCGGTGATAAAGGCCGAGGTGGGGCGGGGGGTCCGGGAGACGGAGGACCTGGTGGTGAGTGTCGTACGCGGGCATCGGGTGCTGGGGTACGACGATCCTGCCGTCGGGAAGCTGCAGTTGACGGATCGGCTGATCACGATTGTTCGGGTTTCGCCGGGGTCGGTGGTGGCGCCTGACGCTCGGCCGTTGCCTCCGGCGGGGTGAGCGGATTCCACTGCCGTTCGGGGTTCTCCTGCCGTTCGGGGTTCTCCTGCCGTGCGGGTTTGTTGGGGCTGGGCGCGCAGTTCCCCGCGCCCCTTCGGGGCGCCTCAGTGCCCGGCGCCTCTGGCGGGGCGCCTCAGTGCCCGGCGCCTCTGACGGGGCGCCTCAGTTGAGGGGGCGGGAGTAGCCTCGGGATCATGTATGCGATCACGATCCCCGAACCCGGCGGCCCTGAAGCGCTCGTGTGGGCCGAGGTGCCCGATCCCGTGCCCGGCGAGGGCGAGGTGCTGGTCGAGGTGGTGGCCAGCGCCGTGAACCGCGCCGATCTGCTCCAGCGGCAGGGCTTCTACAACCCGCCGCCCGGCGCGTCCCCCTACCCCGGCCTGGAGTGCGCGGGCCGCATCACCGCGCTCGGCCCCGGCGTCTCCGGCTGGGCGGTCGGCGACGAGGTGTGCGCCCTGCTCTCCGGCGGTGGCTACGCCGAGCAGGTCGTCGTCCCCGCCGGGCAGCTGTTCCCCGTGCCCGACGGCGTGGACCTCGTGACGGCGGCCGCGCTGCCCGAGGTGACCTCGACCGTCTGGTCCAACGTCTTCATGATCGCCCACCTGCGGCCCGGCGAGACGCTGCTCGCGCACGGCGGTTCGAGCGGCATCGGCACCATGGCGATCCAGCTGGCCAAGGCGGTCGGCGCGAAGGTCGCCGTCACGGCGGGCAGCAAGGAGAAGCTGGCGTTCTGCGGGGAGCTGGGCGCCGACATCCTCATCAACTACCGCGAGCAGGACTTCGTCGAGGAGATCGAGCGGGCCACCGGCGGGGCCGGCGCGGACGTCATCCTCGACAACATGGGCGCGAAGTACCTGGACCGGAACGTACGCTCCCTCGCGGTCAACGGCCGTCTCGCGATCATCGGCATGCAGGGCGGCGTCAAGGGCGAGCTGGACATCGCCACGCTCCTCGGCAAGCGCGCCGCCGTCACCGCCACCTCGCTGCGGGCCCGTCCCGGCGCCGAGAAGGCCTCGATCGTCGCCGCGGTGCGGGAGCATGTCTGGCCGCTGATCGGTGCGGGGCAGGTGCGGCCGATCGTCGACCGGACCGTGCCTATGCGGGATGCGGGAGTGGCGCATCGGGTGCTTGAGGAGAGTGGGCATATCGGGAAGGTGCTGCTTACGCGGTAGCGGTTGGCGGTCAGCGGTACGTCGGGTGGCCCCGGGGCAGTGGTCCGCTGCGGGTCCGTTGTGGCTGGGCGCGCAGTTCCCCGCGCCCCTTCGGGGCGCTCCTCCTTCGGGTGCGGTCAAAGTGCCGGGAATGTCTCGTCATGTGACGCTGAGCACTGGCGTGATGATCCGCTTGACCTTGGGCGACCCGATGGCGGGAGGTGGCCGGCGCGGTGGTTGTGGCATGGGTGACGCTTCGTGTGACCGTCGTGGCCCTCGTGGCGACGACGCTGCTCACCG
>NZ_WMBF01000547.1:0-3931 GCF_019400875.1 Streptomyces anatolicus
GCACCTCACCATGCTCGGGTTGGGCGGGGTCATTGGTGCCGGGCTCTTTGTCGGGTCAGGGGCGGGGATCGCGGTCGCGGGGCCCGGGATCGTCGTCTCGTATCTGATCGCGGGCGCGCTCGCGATGTGCGTGATGCGGATGCTGGGCGAGATGTCGGCGGCGATGCCCGCGTCGGGCTCCTTCTCCGTGCACGCGGAGCGCGCGCTCGGCCGCTGGGCCGGGTTCAGCGTCGGCTGGCTCTACTGGTTCCTGCTCGTGGTCGTGCTCGCCGTGGAGGCGACCGGCGCCGCGCAGATCGCGCACGGCTGGGCGCCGGCGGTCCCGCAGTGGGCCTGGGTGCTGATCTTCATGCTGGTCTTCACCGGCGCCAACCTCGCGGCGGTGAAGAACTTCGGCGAGTTCGAGTTCTGGTTCGCCGCGCTGAAGGTCTTCGCGATCGTGGCGTTCCTGGTGCTCGGGCTGCTCGCGATCTTCGGGGTGCTCCCGGACACCGAGCCCGTCGGCTTCACCCATCTCAGCGGCGACGGCGGTTTCCTGCCCCATGGGTGGGAGGGCGTGATCTCCGGCGTACTCGCCGTCGTCTTCGCCTTCGGCGGCCTGGAGGTCGTCACGATCGCGGCCGCCGAGTCCGACGACCCGGTCCGCTCGGTCGCCCGCGCGGTGCGCAGCGCCGTCTACCGCATCCTCTTCTTCTACGTCGGTTCGATGCTGGTCATCGTGACGGTCCTGCCGTGGACCGCGCAGCAGGCCGGGGTGAGCCCCTATGTGACGGTCCTGGACTCGATCGGCGTGCCGTCCGCCGGGACCATCATGAACATCGTGGTGTTCGTGGCCCTACTCTCGGCGTTGAACGCCAACCTCTACGGGTCCTCCCGGATGGTCTTCTCCCTCGCCGAGCGCGGCGAGGCCCCGAGCGCCCTCCTGAAGGTCTCCGGCGGTGGGGTCCCGCGCCGCGCGGTCCTCGCCTCGGTCGCTTTCGGCTTCGTATCGGTCGTACTCAATCTGAAGTGGCCGGACTCGGTCTTCCTCTACATGCTCAACTCGGTCGGCGCGGTGCTGCTGTTCGTCTGGGCGCTGATCGCGGTGTCCCAGCTGCGGCTGCGGCGGCGCATCGAGCGCGAGGCCCCGGAGCGGCTGGTGCTGCGGATGTGGGCGTTCCCGTATCTGACCTGGGCGGCGCTGGTCGCGATGGCCGCCGTACTCGGTCTGATGCTCAACGACGACGGGGCGCGGCCGCAGCTGCTGTGGTCGGCGGGGGCGACGGGGCTCGTGCTTGCGGTGGCGGGGCTGCGGGAGTGGCGTGTGGGCGGCGTGGGCCGGGCGTGAAGTTTGTGTGAACGTGGCGTGTTCGTTTCTTCACGACGTGTAGGCGTCGTGTCCGTATAGCGGTCAGCCATTCCCTGTCAGCGGTGCCGGACTTCAGACTGTGGGCCCGCTCGACCCCCCACTCGTCCCCCGTCTCGGCTAGTGAACAGGGCCCGCCCATGTCTCGGACGTCCACCTCCAAGGACGCAGCATCAGCGCCTGACCCGGCAGCATCTGATGCGGCACCCGCGGCCGACTCCCCGCTCGTCCACGGCCTCAAGCAGCGGCACCTCTCCATGATCGCCCTCGGTGGCGTGATCGGCGCCGGGCTCTTCGTGGGCTCCGGGGCGGGCATCGCCGCGGCGGGGCCCTCGATCGTCCTCGCCTACGCGATATCCGGCGCGCTCGTCATGCTCGTCATGCGCATGCTGGGCGAGATGTCGGCCGCCAACCCGGCCTCGGGCTCCTTCTCCGTCCACGCCGAGCGGGCCATCGGCCCCTGGGCGGGCTTCACCGCGGGCTGGGGCTTCTGGTTCCTGCTCTGCGTCGCCGTCGGCCTTGAGGGCATCGGCGCCGCGAACATCATGGTGGGCTGGTTCCCCGACACGCCGCAGTGGGCGTGGGTCGCCCTGTTCATGCTGGTCTTCAGCGGGGCGAACCTGACGGCGGTGAAGAACTTCGGCGAGTTCGAGTTCTGGTTCGCCGCCCTGAAGGTCGGCGCCATCGCGCTCTTCCTCGGCATCGGCGTCCTCGCGATCCTCGGCATCCTGCCCGGCTCGGACACCCCGGCCCCCGGCCTCGGGAACCTCACCGGCGAGGGCGGCTTCATGCCGAACGGCACGGACGGCCTGATCATCGGCCTCCTCGCCTCCGTCTTCGCGTACGGCGGCCTGGAGACCGTGACCATCGCGGCCGCCGAGTCCAAGAACCCGGTCCAGAGCGTCGCCAAGGCCGTACGTACGGCGATGTGGCGCATCGCCCTCTTCTACGTCGGCTCCATGCTCGTCGTCGTCACGCTGCTGCCGTGGGACGACAAGGAAGTCGTCGCCAAGGGCCCCTACGTCGCCACGCTCGACCACCTCGGCATCCCCGGCGCCGGTCAGATCATGAACGTCATCGTCCTGATCGCCCTGCTCTCCGCGATGAACGCCAACATCTACGGCGCCTCCCGCATGTCGTACTCCCTGATCGAGCGGGGCCAGGGCCCCAAGGCCCTCGGCCGCGTCTTCAACGGCGTGCCTCGCCTCGCCGTCCTCGCCTCCTCGGTCTTCGGCTTCGTCTGCGTGCTGCTCAGCTACTGGAGCCCCGACAAGGTCTTCCCCTGGCTGCTCAACATGATCGGCGCGATGATCCTGGTCGTCTGGATCTTCATCGCCGTCTCGCAGCTGCTCCTGCGGCGCAGGACGGAGCGGGACGAGCCGCAGAAGCTGGTCGTCAAGATGTGGGCGTACCCGTTCCTCACCTGGGTGGCGCTGGCCGGAATGGCGTACATCTTCTACTTGATGACGGAGCAGCCGGACACGCGGAAGCAGCTGCTGGCGACGGGCGCCCTGACGCTCTGCCTCGCGGTGGTCGGCTTCGTACGCCAGAAGATGGCGGAGCGCTCGGTGACCGCCGTCGCCGAGTAGGACATCGATACGGACGCGAAGGGGCCCGGGGTCGTCATCGACCCCGGGCCCCTTGGCATATCCGGCGTACCCGGCGGTCCTAGGACGAAGGGCTGATCAACTTCCCGGGACTCCTGCTGCTAGCCTGCACTTGCATAGAGGTTGCAATAAGCGCTTGGAACAAGCAGAGCAGCAGTCGGAGGGCTCGGACCATGGCCATTTACACGCTTCCTGAACTTCCGTACGACTACGCGGCGCTCGAGCCGGTCATCAACCCGCAGATCATCGAGCTGCACCACGACAAGCACCACGCGGCGTACGTCAAGGGCGCGAACGACACCCTTGAGCAGCTGGAGGAGGCGCGCGACAAGGAGACGTGGGGCGCCATCAACGGCCTGGAGAAGAACCTGGCCTTCCACCTCTCCGGCCACATCCTGCACAGCATCTACTGGCACAACATGAACAGCCCCAAGGACGGTGGCGGCGGTGAGCCGCTGGCCGCCGACGGTGTCGGCGAGCTGGCGGACGCGATCGCCGAGTCCTTCGGCTCCTTCGCCAAGTTCAAGGCCCAGCTGACCAAGGCCTCGGCGACGACGCAGGGCTCCGGCTGGGGCGTGCTCGCCTACGAGCCGCTCAGCGGCCGCCTCATCGTCGAGCAGGTCTACGACCACCAGGGCAACGTCGGCCAGGGCTCCACGCCGATCCTGGTCTTCGACGCCTGGGAGCACGCCTTCTACCTCCAGTACAAGAACCAGAAGGTCGACTTCATCGAGGCCATGTGGCAGGTCGTCAACTGGCAGGACGTCGCCAAGCGTTATGAGGCCGCCAAGCAGCGTGTGAACAGCCTGCTGCTGGCTCCCTGAGGCCTGGACGCCCTGAGGCGTCCCGCCCCGTGTGAACGCCCTGCCTCGTGATCGTCTTCTCAACTTTCGCCGGGGCAGGCGGATGGACGAAAGGCCCCCGTGAGGACGTGACTCACGGGGGCCTTTCGGTTGTTCTGGGGGGGTAGCTCTGGGGG
>NZ_WMBF01000548.1:0-3917 GCF_019400875.1 Streptomyces anatolicus
CGCCCCTCCCTGCCCGCGTACGTGCGCCAGCTCTGGCAGCGCCGTCACTTCATCACCGCCTTCGCGACCGCCAAGCTGACGGCGCAGTACAGCCAGGCGAAGCTCGGCCAGCTCTGGCAGGTGATGACGCCGCTGCTGAACGCGGCGGTCTACTACTTCGTCTTCGGCGTCCTGATGAACACCAAGCGGGACGTGGAGGACTACGTCCCGTTCCTGGTCACCGGCGTCTTCGTCTTCACCTTCACGCAGCAGTCCGTCATGGCGGGCACCCGCGCCATATCGGGCAGCCTCGGCCTGGTCCGCGCCCTGCACTTCCCGCGCGCCTCGCTGCCCATCTCGTACTGCCTGCAACAGCTCCAGCAGCTGCTCTTCTCCATGTGCGCGCTGGTCGTGATCCTGCTCTGCTTCGGCGTGCCGCCCACGGCGTCCTGGCTCCTGGTGGTCCCGGTCCTCGCCCTCCAGTTCACGTTCAACACGGGCCTCGCGCTCGTCATGGCCCGGCTCGGCAGCAAGACGCCGGACATCGCGCAGCTGATGCCCTTCGTGCTGCGGACCTGGATGTACGTGTCCGGGGTGATGTGGAGCATCGACGCGGTGCTCAAGGACCAGCACCTGCCGCACGCCGTGCAGCTCCTCCTGGAGTGCAATCCGGCCGCCGTCTACATCGACCTGATGCGGTTCGCGCTGATCGACAGCTTCACGCGGGGCCAGCTGCCGCACCACGTGTGGGCCTGGGCGCTGGGCTGGGCCCTGCTCGCCGGGGTCGGCGGCTTCCTCTACTTCTGGAAGGCGGAAGAGACGTATGGCCGTGGCTGAGACCCCACAGGGACAGGGGCGGGACGACAACGCCCCCACCGTCATCGTCGACCAGGTCGACATCGTCTACCGCGTCCACGGCGCGGGCGCCACGGCGGGCCGGGGCGCCGCGACCGCCGCGCTCGGCCGCATCCTGCGCCGGGGCGGTTCCCCCGACGTCCGCAAGGTGCATGCCGTCAGGAACGTGTCCTTCACCGCCCGCAGGGGCGAGGCCATCGGCCTGATCGGCACCAACGGCTCCGGCAAGTCCACGCTGCTCAAGGCGGTCGCCGGCCTGCTCCCCGTCGAGCGCGGCCGGATCTTCACCGACGGCCAGCCCTCACTCCTCGGCGTCAACGCGGCCCTGATGAACGACCTGACCGGCGAGCGCAACGTCCGCCTCGGCGCCCTCGCCATGGGCATGTCGCGCGAGCAGATCGAGGTGCGCTACCAGGAGATCGTCGACTTCTCCGGGGTCAACGAGAAGGGCGACTTCATCACGCTGCCGATGCGCACGTACTCCTCGGGCATGGCGGCCAGGCTCCGCTTCTCCATCGGCTCGGCCAAGGACCACGACGTACTGCTCATCGACGAGGCCCTGGCCACCGGGGACCGCTCCTTCCAGAAGCGCTCCGAGGCCCGCATCCGCGAGCTGCGCGAGCGCGCGGGCACGGTCTTCCTGGTCAGCCACAACAACAAGTCGATCCGGGACACCTGCGACCGCGTGCTGTGGCTGGAGCGCGGCGAGCTGCGGATGGACGGCCCCACGGCGGACGTACTGAAGGAGTACGAGCGTTTCACAAACCCGGACAGGTAGCCCTTTTGTCGCATCAATACGCGCATCCTTACACTATGGGAGCGTTTAGCAACAGAAGGAGTACGCGTGCAGCCACGGCTGAGTGTTGTCGTCCCCGTCTACAACGTCGAGCTCTACCTCGACGAGTGCCTGGAGTCGCTGGCGGCCCAGACCTTCACGGACTTCGAAGTGGTCATGGTCGACGACGGGTCGACGGACGGCAGCGCGGCCATCGCCGAGCGCTTCGCGGCGGCCGATCCGCGCTTCCGGCTGATATCCCAGGAGAACAAGGGCCTGGGCGCGGCGCGCAACACCGGCGTACGGGAGATGTCCCCGCACAGCGAGTACCTCGCGTTCGTGGACAGCGACGACACGCTGCCCGCCACGGCGTACGCACTGATGATCGAGACGCTGGACGGGACCGGGTCGGACTTCGCGGCGGGCAACGTGACCCGCTTCCGCTCCGCCGGGTACGTGCAGTCGCCCGTGCACCGCGTGCCCTTCGCGACGACCCGGCTGCGTACGCACGTCTCCAGGTTCCGCCCGCTGCTGACCGACCGCACCGCGTGGAACAAGGTCTACCGCCGCTCCTTCTGGGAGCGGCACCAGCTCGCGTACCCGGAGGCCATGCTCTACGAGGACGCGCCCGTCAGCGTCCCCGCTCACTACCTCGCGGACTCCGTGGACGTCCTGAGCGAGCCGATCTACAACTGGCGCGAGCGTGAGATCGGCGAGCGCTCCATCACGCAGAACCGCACCAATCCGCAGGGGCTGATCGACCGCGTGAGGTCGATCTGCATGGTCCGCGAGTTCCTGCTCGCGCGGGTCGGCGAGGACCCGATGTACGCCGAGCACCTGCGGGTCTACGACAACAACGCGCTCGCCGAGGAGATCCCCCTCTTCTGGCGGGTGCTGCCCGGCTCCGACGCCGCGTACCAGGAGGCGTTCCTTGAGCACGTGGGCCGGCTCGTGCGCGAGATCGGGCAGGACGCGGTGCGGGCGCTGCACGTGCCGCACAAGCTGAAGCTGTACCTGACCGTGCACCGGCGCCTGGACGAGCTGATCGCCCAGCTGGAGTTCGAGAAGGAGCACCCCGGCTCGATCCCCGTCTCCGGGACGCTGCACCCGAAGGCCGACTACCCCTTCCTCGACCCGACCGCCCCCGTGCCGGACGCGGTGCTCCGCCTCGACCCTGAGCTGCGGCTGCGCAGCCGCCTCGACGAGGCGGCCTGGCACGACGGCAAGCTGTGGCTCTCCGGCTGGGCGTTCCCGCGCCAGCTGGGCGCCGAGTCGCGGAGCAAGGCGCTGAAGTCCCTGATCCTGAAGGAGAAGGGCACCCGCCGTACGGTCCTGGTGCCCGCGCGCAGCCATCTCGACCCGGAGGCCACGGTGGCCTCGGGAGCGGAGTTCCGGCACGCCGACTGGGCGGGCTTCGGGGCGCTGGTGAACCCGGCGCGGCTGCGGCGGCGCGGCAAGTGGGTCGACGGGCTCTGGCGGGTGCGGATCGCCGTGGCGGGCACGGGCTCGACCCCTCGGCGCGGGCCGCTGTACGGCGCGGGCACGGGTTCCGGCCAGACGCCGCCCGCGCACTGGGTCACCGAGGACGTCCGGGTGGCCCCGCAGATCCAGGACGGCGAGCTGGCGATCCGCGTGGAGACGGCGCACGCGCGTGCCCTTGAGGTCCGCGCGGAGGGCTCCGGCCTCCTCGTACGCGGCGTCCTGCGCACGGCGCCCGAGGGCGAGCCCCGCCTGCGCATGCGCCACCGCGAGTCCGGCACGATCCTCACGGTGCCGCTGGACCTCGGCGTCCCGCACGAGGGCCGCGTCCCGTTCACGGCGCTGGTGGACACGGCGTCCCTGAGGGAGGTCCGCGAGAACCACGAACGGTTGCGCCCGACGCAGGCGGAACGCGCGATTGGCCGCTGGGACATGTCGGTAGAGGTGACGCAGACCTCCGGCCTGGCTGTGGGCAATCGTTCCGCAGGGCGAGTGGGGCCTCCCCTGAAGGAGGCGCCCACCAAGACGACCCGCCTAGCCTTGATCCTGGACGACCGACAAGGCTTCTCCGGCGCCCAGTTCCCCCACGCCAACCGCACGGTCTACGCCCGCCGCAGCCCCGGCGGATACCTCCAGCTCTGCGACCAGCCGATCCAGCCCCTGGTGGACCACGTCTCCGTACAGCCCGACGGCACCGTCACCCTCACCGGCAGCTACCCCGCCGCCGGAACCCACGCCCTGGAACTGATCCTCCGCCAGACCTGGTCGGGCCACGAGTACGCATTCCCCGCCCACGCCAGGACCGGCCAGTTCACGGCAAGCTTCCTCC
>NZ_WMBF01000549.1:0-3889 GCF_019400875.1 Streptomyces anatolicus
CCCCCACCGCGCCCCGCGAGACATCCGCCGGAAGGTCGTCCAGCGTGAGCCCCCGCGTCACCGCCACGGCCACCGCAAGGACCGCCCCCGCAAGCACGGCGCCCAGCGCCACCGCGATGGCCGCCCGCCTGCGGCGTACCGCGAGCAGGACGCCGGCCACGGCGAGCACGACCGCCGCCACGGGAAGCCACAGACCCGCCGCCTGGAGGAGGCGGAAGACCTCCCGCAGCCACCCCGGATCCGCCGACCGCATGACGGTGACCTCCGTATGTTTCACCGGGATCTTGGAGGCGAACGGCACCCCGTCGTCGGACAGTTGCTGCTTGATCCGCTGGGTGATCGGCGCGAGGTCGATGGTGACCTCCCCGTCGGAGGAGTCGCGCAAGGCCCGCTGCACGGCGTCGTGGGCGGCACGGTTCGCCGCGTTCCAGGCGGTCTTGTAGGCGGCCGTCTCGCTGAATGACCCCACCGCGTCCCGTACGAAGGCCCTGACCGTGCCCTGGAGCGGCCCCACGTCGATCTCCTCCATGACCGCGTCGGTGACCGCGTCCGCGACGGCCGACCGCACCGCGGGGTCGGAGGCCAGCGGCGCCATCGTGGCGACGTAGTTGTCCGCGTCCCCGATCTCGTACCGCGACCAGGTGGAGACCGCGCCCAGGGGCACGAGCAGACAGGCGAGGACGAGGAGGACGGCGGAGAGAGGACCACGGACGCTGGACAGGGGGCTGCGGACGCTGCGGGGCACGCAACCCAGGCAAGGCCCCGCTCACGTGGGACGCGAGCGGGGCGACTGCATATGGGGCAACGACATCAGCCGACAGGGCAGAAGCACCGAAGGACGAGGGAGCAAGCCGCAGAGCCCGCCGAGAGCGCAACCGGGCTACTTCCGGTTGTACAACCGCATCGTCACGGGCCCGAACACCCCCACCAACACCACCACCCACCCCAGCGTCCACGCCAGTTCCGTCGTCGGCGACGTGCCGTCCATCAGGGCGCGTACCGCCGACGACACATGGGTGATGGGGTTGTTGTTGACGAAGGCCTGGAGCCAGCCCGGCATCGTCTCGGGCTTCACGAAGATGTCGCTGAGGAACGTCAGCGGGAAGATCACCATCATGCTGACGCCCATCACCGACTTCTCCGTGCGCAGCAGCAGCCCGAACATCGTCCAGATCCACGAGAACGCGAAGGAGAAGACGAGCAGCACCGCGATCCCGGCGACCACGCCGAGGAAGCCGCCGTCGGGACGGAAGCCCATGATGAGGCCGACGGTCAGGATCACCACGGACGCGATGGCGTAGCGCAGGGCGTCGCCGAGGAGGTAGCCCACCATCGTCGAGGGGCGCCAGATCGGCAGCGTACGGAAGCGGTCGAAGACGCCCTTCTCGATGTCGGTGTTGACCGAGACGCCCGTATACATCGTGATCATGACGACGGACATCACCAGGATGCCCGGCAGCAGGTACTGGATGTACTCCTGCGGCGACCCGGCGAGCGCACCCCCGAAGAGGTACGTGTACATGAGCACCATCATGATCGGGAAGGCCGTGACGTCGAACAGCTGCTCAGGCACATGCTTGATCTTCAGCATCGCGCGCCAGCCGAAGGTGAGGCAGGCGGAGAGCGCGCCGGGCCGTGGCGGCCGCTCGGTGGAGATGAGCAGTTCGGCGAGGGACTCGGTCCTGACGGGCGCGAGGTCCTGGGTCTCGGCGGGGGCGGTGGTGCTCATGCCGTGGCCTCCTTCTGCGAGTTCTGCTGCGAGTTCTGCTGCGTGTCGGTCGCGGGGGCGGAGTGACCGGCGTCCGTGCCGGTCAGGGCGAGGAAGACCTCGTCGAGGCTGGGCTGGCCCAGCGCGAAGTTGTCGACGGTGATGCCGGCGCGGGCCAGCTCGGCCAGCGCCCGCGAGGCCTGCTCGGCGGCGCCACGGCCGTTGCGGGCGCCGTCGTCCGTGCCGACGCGGGCCGTCAGCGCGAGGGGGTCGGGCTCCAGCTGGATCCGCGCGTCGAGCACCGCGCCGAGCAGCCGCGCCGCGTCCTCGCGCTGCGCGGCCTCCCGCAGCCGCACATGCACCGAGCCGGCGCCGACCGACGCCTTCAGCTCGCCCTTGGTGCCCTCGGCGATGACCTTTCCCTTGTCGATGACGGCGATACGGGACGCCAACTGGTCGGCCTCGTCCAGATATTGGGTAGTGAGGAGCACCGTCGTGCCGTGGCCGACGACCGCTCGTACGATGTCCCAGACCTGGTTGCGGCTGCGCGGGTCGAGGCCGGTCGTCGGCTCGTCGAGGAAGAGCAGGTCAGGGGTGTTCAGGATGGACGCGGCGATGTCGATGCGCCGCCGCATGCCGCCCGAGTAGTTCTTCACCTGGCGCCCGGCAGCATCGGTAAGGCCGAACGCCTCCAGGAGCTGCCCGGCGCGGGCGCGCGCCGCCTTCTTGGCGTGGCCGGTGAGGCGGCCGAGCAGGATCAGGTTCTCCAGACCGGTCAGGTCCTCGTCGACCGACGCGTACTGCCCGGTGAGGCTGACCCTGCCCCGTACGGCATCGGCCTCGCGGACCACGTCGTGGCCAAAGACGTGCGCCTCGCCGCCGTCGGGGCGCAGGAGCGTGGCGAGCATCTTGACCGCCGTGGTCTTGCCCGCGCCGTTCGGCCCGAGTACGCCGTAGACCGTGCCGGCCCGGACGGTGAGGTCGATTCCGTCGACCGCGCGGTTCTCGCCGAAGGTCTTGACCAGACCCGCGGTCTCGATGGCCATGCTGCTCATGTCCGTCCGCCTTCTCGCAAGGAGTCAAGGAGTGTCGTCGGCAGTAGAGACCCGGCCCGCGTCCGAAACTCATCGGTCCCCGTCGGCACCTATCGGTCCCGGCGCCTGTGAGTCTCCGGCGGAGCCCGCCACGCCTCCGGTGGAGCGCTCGGCCGAACGGGTGTTTCCTGGATGAGGGAACGAGGAGGCCGATCATGCGAATCGCTCTGACTCTCGGGGCGGCCTGCGCGACAGCCGTACTGACCGTGGGAACCGCCGCCACGGCCACCGCGTCCAGCCCCGCGAGCGCTGCCAGCCCCGCGAACAACGACGGCGGCGTCGTCTGGGGGACCGTCGTCTCCGGCCCCGACCTGAAGGTCAGGGACCAGCCGACGCCTCGCGGCGAGATCGTCGCGAAGCTGCCGCACGGCACTCAGGACCGCGTCGAGTGCGTCACTCACGGTACCGCCGTGCACGGCGACCCGCACTGGTACTGGCTGACCGGCGTCCGCGGCTGGGTGAGCGCGGTCTACGTCGACACCGGCGGGCGCTCCGTGCCGAGCTGCACCTCCGCCGATCCGTGCCCGCAGTGGCGGGACCGGGACTGCCACCACGACCCGTGCGCGTACCGCGACCACTGACGAATACGCCCCCCGCCGACGACCCCCATGATCACCGGGGGCACGGAACCGGGGGCACAGAAGGGACCCGTCATGGCACACGCCGCTCCCCTCCACCCGATGCGCCACCGCACCAGGGCCACCCCGACACCGGCCGCCCGCTGGGCCGCTCTCGCCCTGCTCATGGGCGTCGTCTACGGCCTCTGGGCCTGGGCGATCCGGCGCGACGGCGGACCGATCACCACCGGCAACGTCCTGTTCGGCGTCGTCAGCGCTCTCGTCTTCGCCGCCCTCATGATCTCCGTGCACCGCGTGGCGCCGACGCTCCCCCGCGAGCTGCGCGCCCTGTCCTGGGCGGCGTTCGCGGGGGTGACCTTCGGTTTCCTCTACAGCCTGGCCGGGGCGAGCGTGCTGCGGTGCACGGCCATGGCCCTTGGGGTCGCCGCGGGCGTCTTCGCGGTGACGTTCTACCGGTACTACACCACCGAGTGAGCACGCCGCTCCCCACGCCCCGAACGGCCCCCGCG
>NZ_WMBF01000550.1:0-3878 GCF_019400875.1 Streptomyces anatolicus
GGCTGAGGGAGAGCAGGGGCAGGTCCGGCTTGATCTGGTCGCGCTCCGGGACGAAGCCGACCGTCGGGTCCGGCACGCCCGGCGCGTTCACGAACGACACGAAGCGGGCGAGGCGATCGGGGTCGTCCAGGGTCTCGGCCCACTCGTCGCGGTAGTGCGTGACGTGGTCGGCCATCAGCGCCTCCAGTTCGGCGCAGATGCCCAGCGAGTCGTGGACGACCACGTCACGCACGTGGTCGAGGCCGCCGTCGATCCGCTCCAGCCAGGCGGCGGTGCGCTCCAGGCGGTCGGCGGTGCGGATGTAGAACATCAGGAACCGGTCGATGAGGCGGATCAGCTCGGCGTCGTCCAGGTCCTGCGCGAGCAGATCGGCGTGGCGCGGGGTGGCGCCGCCGTTGCCGCCCACGTACAGGTTCCAGCCGCTCGCCGTGGCGATCACGCCGAAGTCCTTCGACTGGGCCTCGGCGCACTCGCGGGCGCAGCCGGAGACCGCCGACTTCAGCTTGTGCGGGGCGCGCAGGCCGCGGTAGCGCAGCTCCAGGTCGATGGCCATGCGCACGGAGTCCTGCACGCCGTACCGGCACCAGGTCTGGCCGACGCAGGACTTCACCGTGCGCAGGGCCTTGCCGTACGCGTGTCCCGACTCGAAGCCCGCCTCCACCAACCGCTGCCAGATCCTCGGCAGTTGGTCGACCTGGGCGCCGAAGAGGTCGATGCGCTGGCCGCCGGTGATCTTCGTATAGAGGCCGAAGTCCCGTGCCACCTCGCCGATCACGATGAGCTTCTCGGGGGTGATCTCGCCGCCGGGGATGCGGGGGACCACCGAGTACGAGCCGTTCTTCTGGAGGTTGGCGAGGAAGTGGTCGTTGGTGTCCTGGAGCGCCGCCTGCTCGCCGTCGAGGACATACCCCTCGGCGCCGATCGTCGGGGCCAGCGAGGCGATGATCGAACCGACCGTCGGCTTGCACACCTCGCAGCCCTCGCCGCCGCGCGCCGCCTCACGGCCGTGCCCGTCGAGCAGCGCGCGGAACGACGTGACGCGCAGGGCGCGCACGATCTCGTACAGCTCCTGGCGGGTCTGGGCGAAGCAGCCGCACAGCCCCTTGTCGCCGGATTGCGGAAGCAGCTGGCCGATCACCTTCACGCAACTGCCGCAGCCCGTACCGGCCTTGGTGCACTTCTTCACCTCGGGCAGCGTGGCGCAGGCCTGGATGGCGTCCTTGGTGACGTTGTGGCAGCTGCAGATCACCGCCGAGCCCGGCAGCGACTCCGGGCCGAGCGCGACGGGCGCGCCCGCGCCCTCGGGGAGCACCAGCTGCTCGGCGGGCACCGGCGGTACGGTCCCGGTGAGCGGGCGCAGCAGGCCGTACGCGTCGGCGTCGCCGACGAGGACGCCGCCGAGCAGCTCGCCGCCCGCGCCCATCACCAGCTTCTTGTACGTCCCCGAGCGCGAGTCGGAGTAGACGACGTTCAGGCAGCCCTCGGCCGTGCCGTGCGCGTCACCGAAGGACGCCACGTCGACGCCGAGGAGCTTCAGCTTGGTCGACAGGTCGGCGCCCGTGAAGCTCGCCTCCCGGTCGGCGGCGATGGCGGCGGCGGCCGTCTGCGCCATCTCGTAGCCGGGCGCGACCAGGCCGTAGACGCGGCCGTCGACGGCCTGCGCGCACTCGCCGATCGCGTACACGTCCGGGTCGCTGGTGCGGCACTGCGCGTCGACGGTGATGCCGCCGCGCTCGCCGACCGCCAGACCGTGCTCGCGGGCGAGCTGGTCGCGCGGGCGGACACCGGCGGAGAACACCACCAGATCCGTGGCGAGTTCACTGCCGTCGGAGAGCTTCATGCCGCTGACCGAACCGTCCTCGCCCGTCACGATCTCCTGCGTGCCGGTGCCCGTGTGCACGGTCAGCCCCATGCCGGTGATGGTCCGCAGCAGGGCCGCGCCGCCGCCCTCGTCGACCTGCACGGGCATCAGGCGCGGCGCGAACTCCACGACGTGCGTGGCGAGCCCTAGCCCGCGCAGCGCGCCCGCCGCCTCCAGGCCGAGCAGCCCGCCGCCGACCACGGCGCCGGTCGTGGCGTGCTTCTTCGCGTACTCCTCGATGGCCAGCAGATCCTCGATGGTGCGGTACACGAAGCAGCCCGTCGCGTCCTTGCCGGGCACGGGCGGCACGAAGGGGTACGAACCGGTGGCGAGCACGAGCGTGTCGTACGTGAGGACGCGGCCGGAGCGGGCCGTGACCGTCCTCGCCTCGCGGTCGAAGCTCTCGGCGGGCTCGTCGACGTACAGCTCGATGCCGTGCGCGTCGAGGAACGCCCGGTCGGTGAGGGAGAGTTCGTCGGGCGTGCGGCCCGCGAAGTACGAGGTCAGCTGCACCCGGTCGTAGGCGGGGCGCGGCTCCTCGCAGAGCACCACGATCCGGTGGCTCGCCGCGAGTCCGCGCTCGACGGCGGCCTCGAGGAAGCGCTGGCCGACCATGCCGTGGCCGACGAGCACGATGGTGGGGCGGTGCGGGGTCTGTGCGGGGTTCGGCTTCGGCATGTCAGCGGCCTCCGATTGGGGTCTCCCCTGCCCGGTGACGAGCGGAGTCGAGAGCTTGGGGATGGGTGAGCAGGTGCAGCAGGGGACTGTCGTCGTCGGGCAGCGGATCGTCCGCCTCCCAGGCGCGGGCCAGCGCGCCCACCGAGGCGAGGTCGCCGAGCAGGACGCCGCCGACCAGGCGGTCGCCGCGGACGACGACCTTGCGGTAGGTGCCGCGGGTGGCGTCGGCGAGCTGGATGACGTCGTCGTCGGGGCGCGGCTCGGGGTCGCCGAACGCGGCGAGGTCCAGCGGGCCCGGGCCCGCCAGGGTGAGGCGGGTGAGCATGCGGCTGCCGGTGTAGGGGGCGCCGCGCTTGCCGGTGAGGGCGTCCACGAGCGCGTCGGCCTGTTCGAGCGCCGGGGTCGCCAGGCCGTAGACCCGGCCCGCGTGCTCCGCGCAGTCGCCGATCGCCCTGATGTGCGGGTCGGACGTGCGCAGCAGGTCGTCGACGACGATGCCCTTGCGTACGTCGAGTCCGGCGGCCAGCGCCAGGCCGGTGCGGGGGCGTACCCCGCAGGCCAGGACGGTCAGCTCGGTCTCCAGTTCGTAGCCGTCGGCCAGCTCCACGTGGCGTACAGCGCCGTCCGTGACGCCGACGCCGCGCACCCGGCACTCCGTGTGCACCTCCACGCCGAGGCCCGTCAGGTGCGCCCGCACCAGCTCCGAGGAGGCCGGGTCGAGCTGGCGCTCCATGAGCCGCTCGGCCTGCTGGGTGAGGACGACCTGCGCGCCCCGCTCGGCCAGGGCGCGGGCCGCCGATACGCCGAGGAGGCCGCCGCCGATGACGACGACCCGGGTGCCGGGCGCCACGGCCTTGCCGAGGGCCAGGCAGTCTTCCATCGTCCGGAAGGCGTGCACGCCCCGGGGGAGTTCGCGGGCGCCGGGGGCGAAGAGGCCGCGCAGGGGCGGCAGGACGGGGTTGGAGCCGGTCGCGAGGATCAGGGTGCCGTACGGGACGACGGTGCCGTCCTCGCAGTGGACCAGGCGGTCCGCGCGGTCCACGCGGACGGCTCGGGTGCGGAGCGTGGTGGTGGCCTTGGGGGTGGGCAGGGTGATCACGTCCGGGCCGTAGCGGCCGGCGAGGACCTCGGCGAGGAGGACGCGGTTGTAGGGGGCGTGGTCCTCTTCGCCGATGAGTACGGTCTCGGTGCCTTCTGCGGCCAGGCGCTGGGTTGCGTGGGCGCCGGCCAGGCCCGCGCCGATCACCACTGCCGTGGATGTCATGTTCCGCAGCCTGCGGGGTGGGTGTTTCCCTGTCGGGGCCGGGTTGTTTCTCTGGGGGAACGGTGCGCTCAGCTT
>NZ_WMBF01000551.1:0-3854 GCF_019400875.1 Streptomyces anatolicus
CGCCACCGCCGTCCTCGCCGCCCCCCTGATCTTCGCCCTCGGCACCGAGGAGCAGCGCGCCACCACGCTGCCCCGGCTCGCCGCCGGAGAACTGACCGCCGCCCTCGCCGTAGCCGGCGCCGGGCTCACCACCGCCCTCGGTCTCATCGACGACAACCGCGGGGAGTGGGCGGGCGGTGGTCGCGCGGGCGGTGTGCAGGCCAGGATCCGCGACGGGGCGTGGCGGCTGTACGGGCAGGCCGAGCAGGTGCTCGATGGGCACAGCGCGGGGCTGCTCGTCGTCGCCGCGCACGCGGGAGGGTACGCCCGCTCCCGTACGCTCCTCTTCCTCGTACGCGAGGGAGCCCCCGGCCTGGTGCGGGCGCGGCAGACCGCCCTGGACGAGACCCGCGCCCAGGCGCGCGTCGAACTGCGCGACGTGGAGGCGGAGTTGCTGGGCGCTGAGGATGCCGATGTGCCGGGGGCGCTCGCCGCCGTCGGGGATGTCGCCGCGACCGTCCTGGCCGCCGAGGCCGTCGGCGCCGCGGACCGGGCGCTCGAACGGACCCTCGACCATGTGCGGCAGCGCGAGCAGTTCGGGCGCCCGATCGGTTCGTTCCAGGCGGTCAAGCACCGCCTTGCCGAGGTGTACGTACAGATCCAGGCCGCGCGCTCGGCCGCGTACTACGCGGCGTGGGCGACCGGAGCCGAGACCGCCGAACGGGCGGGGGGCCTGGCGCTGGCGCAAGGCCTCGAAGCACTGCGGACCGCCGCGTCCGAGGCCGTACAACTGCACGGCGGCATCGGCTTCACCTGGGAGCACGAGGCGCACCTGTACTTCAAACGGTCCGCAGCCGACGACCTCCTCTTCGGCCCAGTACACCAATTGAGGTCCCGAGCGGCGGACCGCGCGGGCCTGTTCACGAGGCGCCCCGTTAGGGGCGCGGGGAACTGCGCGCCCAGCCCCCACACACCCGCAGGAAGGGGCGACACCCTCTGACCCCGGAGACCACAACGGCGGACCACCACAGTGATCCGCCGCAGGGCTGACAGGACTCGGGAAACGGGAGGGCGGGAGAGCGGAAGCCCGAAAGGGCTACTTGGCCGGCTTTTTGCCGGTAACGCCCAAATGTACCAACATGGCCAAATTAGGCTTGAGTTCGGCCTGCTTGACGCCCCACGTCTGGAACCCCCGCTGGTGCGAGGCGACCGCGGCGAGCATCGCGACCAGGGAGCCCGCCATGGCCGCCGGGCTGATGTCCTTGTCGACCTTGCCCTTGGACTGCAGCTCCTTGACGGTGTCCGTAAGGGAGTTGTTGACCGAGTTGAGGATCTTCATCCGGATCTTGTAGAAGCGCTTGTCGCCCTCGGCGGCACCGAGGTCGACGACCCGGAGGATCGCGTCGTTCTTGCGCCAGAAGTCCAGGAAGCCCTCGACGAGATCCTGGGAGGTCTGCCAGCCCGCCTTGCCGACCCAGGTGCGCCCGTCGAGCACCTGGGTCAACTCCGCCCCCTCGGCGGCCATTTGCTCCGCGATCTCCAGGACGGCGCCCTCGACGTCCGGGAAGTACTGGTAGAAGGTCGCGGGTGAAGTCCCCGCCTTCCGGGCGACGTCGATGACTTTGACGTCCCGGTAGGGCGAGGAGCTGAGCATCTCGCTGAGGCAGTCGAGCAGCTTCTGACGCGTCGCCTGACCGCGTCGGCCGGCCACGCGGCCGTCGACGGTACGTACCTGTCCTGTCATGCCGTCAGCTTACCGAGGGGTGATCGGAGCGCGATTCGGCCGAGTGCAAATGGGGTTGGGGCGCGTGAGAGCGGCCCGGCGCCCACTCCGTAACAATTGACCAAATGTTCGAATCCACGCGCTGCGGGGCCCGGGGCGGCCCGCTAGCTTGGCTGGCATGGACTACGCAGAACAGGACACAGCGGGCGGCCACGAGGGCGGCTACGAGGGCGGTCACGAGGGCGGCTACGCGGAGGGCGTGCCCTGCTGGGTCGACGCGATGCTCCCCGACGTCGAGGGCGGCAAGCGGTTCTACGGCGAGCTGTTCGGGTGGACCTTCGGCGAGGACCCGGGCCCGGAGTACGGGCACTACACCCAGGCGTACAGCGAGGGCCTGCCCGTCGCCGCGCTCGCGCCCAAGACCGACGGGCGCATGCCCACCGTGTGGACCGTCTACCTCGCCACCCCCGACGCGGCCGCGCTCGCCGGACGGGTGAAGGGGGCGGGCGGCTCCATGGTCAGGGAGGCCATGCCCGTCGGCCCCTTCGGCACCATGGGTCTCGCCGCCGACCCCGAGGGCGCCGTCTTCGGGCTCTGGCAGGGCGGCAGCCACCGGGGCTTCGGCAAGAGCCGGCTGCCGGGGTCCTACTGCTGGGCCGAGGTGTACTCGCGGGACAAGACCGTCGTCGACCCCTTCTACGAGAACCTCTTCGGCTACGGCGTCCTCGACCTCGACCTCGGCGGCATCGACTTCCGCACCTGGTCGCCGCCCGGCGCCCCGGCCGGGCCCGACACGGCGGTCGGCGGGCGCAGCGTGATGTCGCCCGCCACCGACGGGTACAGCAGGCCCGAGACGCCCCCGCACTTCCTCGTCTACTTCAACGTCACCGACGCGGAAGCGACGGCCGCCGCCGTCGCCCGGCTCGGGGGACGGGTGCAGCTGGCGCCCCATGACATCCCGTACGGACGCGTCGCCGTCCTCAGGGACAACCAAGGGGCGACCTTCGCGGTGCTGGAGGACTGATACGCGGGGTGGCGGAGGGGGAGGCGGGATTTTGTCCCGCAAAACCCCGAGAAACCCTGAGACACCCCGAGACACCCCGATCCCGCCCCGGGTTCGCCACGGCCGCCTCGGACAGGAAGAATCAGGGTGCGTGCCGCCGTAGCGGCTCGGGTGGTGAGACGCTGCACGGGGCTGTCTTCTTCGGCGGCCGCGTACGGGGAGGTGGCAGGGCAAGTGGTGGATCAGCTGACGCAGCACGATCCGAGGCGGATCGGCCCGTTCGAGGTCCTCGGCAGGCTGGGCGCCGGTGGCATGGGTCTGGTCTATCTCGCGCGCTCCGCGTCGGGGCGGCGCGTGGCGATCAAGACGGTGCGGACCGAGCTCGCCGAGGACCAGCTGTTCCGCGTCCGCTTCACGCGCGAGGTCGAGGCCGCGCGTGCCGTATCCGGCTTCTACACGGCCGCCGTGGTGGACGCCGACCCGCGGGCGGCCGTGCCCTGGCTCGCCACCGCGTACGTCCCCGCGCCCTCGCTCGAGGAAATAGTGAATGAGCACGGGCCGCTGCCCACCCAGGCCGTGCGCTGGCTCGCGGCCGGGGTGGCCGAGGCCCTGGAGTCCATCCACGGCGCGGGCCTGGTCCACCGTGACCTCAAGCCGTCGAACGTTCTCGTCGTCGAGGACGGGCCCCGCGTCATCGATTTCGGCATCGCGTCCGGCGTCTCCAACACGCGGCTGACCATGACGAACGTCGCCGTCGGCACCCCCGCGTACATGTCACCCGAACAGGCCAAGGACTCCCGCAGCGTGACCGGCGCGAGCGATGTGTTCTCGCTCGGCTCCACCCTCGTCTTCGCCGCCACCGGCCACGCCCCCTTCCACGGCGCCAACCCCGTCGAGACCGTCTTCATGCTGCTCAGGGAGGGCCCCGACCTCGAAGGGCTCCCCGACGAGCTGCGGCCCCTCATCGAGTCCTGCATGCAGATGGAGGCCGCGCGGCGGCCAAGCCCCGCCGACCTCCAGGCGCAGCTCGCCCCGCACCTCTTCGCCTCCGAGAGCGCCGACAACGACGACAGCGGCACGGCGTCCGCGTGGCTGCCCGAGCGGGCCGTCGCGCTCATCGAGGCCCGCAGGGGCGGCAGGCCCCCGGCC
>NZ_WMBF01000055.1:0-22059 GCF_019400875.1 Streptomyces anatolicus
GTATTGACATGATCATGCACAGTCACGAGCCTTGCATCCGGCACATCTGTGCCGGACAACCGCAAGGGGGGCTCATGAGACGAAGAGCGAGCGCGAGATCGATCCTCGCCGCGAGCGCACTGCTCATCGGCGGTCTCGCCGCCGCACCGCACGCCCAGGCGAGCGGACCCGCGAAGCCATTGGCCGCCGACGACCCGGCGGCCGTGAAGGTCTACCAGGCCGACGTCACCAAGAAGCAGATACCGATCCTGATCGAGGCGGGCCAGGACGCCCACGAGCTGGCCGGGCAGGCACCCGAGCGCGGCACCGAGCGCGTGGAGCTGTATCTGACCGAGGGGCAGGCCAAGGCGGTCGAGCGCCAGGGCATCGAACTCAGCGAGCACAAGGTCTCCGAGGCCGCCCAGAAGAGGCTCAAGGCCGCCGGGGACGGCGTCTACCGCCCGTACAGCGGAAAGGGCGGCCTCAAGGAGGAGATCGTCAAGGCCGGGCAGGCGCACCCCGGCCTCACCAAGGTCGTCTCCATCGGCAAGACCGTCCAGGGCAAGGACATCCTCGCCCTGAAGCTCTCCAAGAACGCCAAGAAGACCAAGGACGGCTCCAAGCCCGCCACGCTCTACCTGTCCAACCAGCACGCGCGCGAGTGGATCACCCCCGAGATGACCCGCCGCCTGATGCACCACTACCTGGACAGTTACGGCAAGGACAAGCGCGTCACCAGGCTCGTGAACTCCACCGAGCTGTGGTTCGTGCTCTCCGCCAACCCCGACGGCTACGACTTCAGCCACGCCGCCGACGGCGAACGCCAGTGGCGCAAGAACCTCCGCGACATCGACGGCGACGGCGAAATCGCCCCCGGCGACGGCGTCGACCTCAACCGCAACTTCGCCTACAAGTGGGGCTACGACAACGAGGGTTCGTCCCCCCACCCCTCGTCGGAGACCTACCGCGGCACGGGACCGATGTCCGAGCCCGAGACCAAGGCGCTCGACCGCTTCCAGAAGCGCATCGGCTTCGAGTACGGCATCAACTACCACTCGGCGGCCGAACTGATCCTCTACGGAGTGGGCTGGCAGGTCGCCACGCCCACCCCGGACGACGTGCTCTACAAGGCGCTCGCCGGCACCCCCGAGAAGCCCGCGATCCCCGGCTACCACCCGCAGGTCGCCTCCGAGCTGTACACCACGAACGGCGAGGCCGACGGACACGCGGGCAACATCAACGGCATCTCGATGTTCACCCCCGAGATGTCCACCTGCCAGACCGCTTCGAACGTCGACCCCGACGACGCCTGGAAGCCCGAGGACTGCGCGTCCATCTTCACCTTCCCCGACGACGAGAAGCTGATCCAGCAGGAGTTCGCGAAGAACGTCCCCTTCGCGCTCGCCGTCGCCGAGACCGCACTCCACCCGGACAAGCCGGTCTCCCTCACCGGCATCGAGGCCCCGGACTTCACTCCTGACTCCTTCTCCACGTCGTACGCGCGCGGGGGCGACCAGGAAGTCGCCGTCACCGCCCGCAAGTCCGTGCGCCACAAGGAGCTGAAGTACCGGATCAACGGCGGCCGTACGCACCACGAGAAGCTCAAGGCCTGGAAGGGCGGCGAGACGTACGGCGGTGAGGACAACCTCCACTTCGACCAGTACCGCGCCGAGGTCGAGGACGCCCGCGCCGGTGACAAGGTCGAGGTGTGGTTCACCGGCCGCACCAAGAAGGGCCGCACCCAGAGCGAGCACTTCACGTACACCGTCGCCGAACGCCCCCGGGCGAGCACCCTCGTCGTCGCCGAGGAAGGCGCCCCGGCCACCCAGACCCAGAAGTACGTCAAGGCGCTGAAGGCCAACGGGCGCTCCGCCGCCGTATGGGACGTCGCCGAGCAGGGCACACCGCACCCGCTCGGCGTCCTGTCGCACTTCTCCGTAGTGGTGCACCACACCGGCGACCCCGTGCCCGGCGCGCCCACCCAACTTGCCCTGCGCGCCTACCTCAACGAGGGCGGCAAGCTCATCGAGTCCGGCGAGCGCACCGGCGGGGACGTCGACCTGGGCGACGCCCTCACCAACGACTTCGCGCAGTACTACCTGGGCGCCTACGAACGCCTGCCCGCCCCCGACGTCAAGAGCTTCAAGGGCAGCCGCGCGCTCGGCGGAGTGAACACCCCGCTCGCCGCCGCCGGCGCCAACCCGCTCGACAAGGCCGGCCGCTTCACCGTCACCTCCGACAACCTGCCCGCCCAGCGGTTCCCGCAGTTCAAGAGCGCCGCCGCGGGTTCCTACCCCGGCCTCACCAACCCGTACGCCCCCTACGAGGGCCAGGGCATGGCCTCGGCCACCCACGCCGACCGGGACTACAAGCGCCTCACCCGCACCCTCGACCTGACCGGCGTATCGGCCGCCGACAGGCCCGAGCTGCGGCTCGCCCTCAACTGGAGCCTGGAGCCCGGCTACGACCACGGGCTGCTCGAAGCCCACACGCCGGGCGCCGACGACTGGACCACGCTGCCCGACACCAACGGCAACTCCCGGGCCACCGTGCCCGCCGAGTGCGCCGCAGGGTTCCTCCTCAACGGCCACCCCTTCCTGCGCCACTACCTGACGCTCGGGGCGGGTGGCTGCACGGCGAGCGGCACCAGCGGCTCCTGGAACAGCTTCACGGGCTCCTCCGGCGGCTGGAAGCCGGTCGCCTTCGACCTGAGCGCGTACGCGGGCAAGAAGGTCGAGGTCTCCCTCAGCTCCGTCACCGACCCCTCGAGCGGCGGGCGCGGCCTCTTCGCCGACAGTGCCCTACTGGTCGTCGGCGGCGATGTCAAGGAGACCGAGGGATTCGAGGCCTCGCTGGGCTCCTGGAAGACCGCCCCGGCCCCGGCCGGAAGCCCCAATATCACAGGCGACTGGAGCAGTACCGGGGAGCTGTACAAGCCCTATGCGGCGGTTACAGCGCGTGACAGTGTGCTCCTCGGCTTCGGCTTCGAGCATGTGCCCGGAAGCGCCGGAAGGGCCGCTCTTATGGGCGCCTCCCTGGCACATTTGCGCAGCTGACAGTGCGTAATCGGGACCAAGGTCCCGGTGGCCCGTACCCCTACCGCGGGGTACGGGCCTTTGTGTCGCCGCCGGCCCCTCTCAATGTCACCTCGGGGCCTTTGGAGAGGTAGGGTCGGAGGCGGTCGGGGACATCCCATACAACTCGCCGGCGTCTAAAACCGGCGTACCAACGAGGAGATCGGTTTCGTGACGATCCGCGTAGGCATCAACGGCTTTGGCCGCATCGGTCGCAACTACTTCCGCGCACTGCTCGAGCAGGGCGCGGACATCGAGATCGTGGCTGTCAACGACCTGGGTGACACCGCGACCACCGCACACCTTCTGAAGTACGACACCATCCTGGGCCGCCTCAAGGCCGACGTGTCGCACACCGAGGACACCATCACCGTCGATGGCCGCACCATCAAGGTGCTGTCCGAGCGCAACCCCGCCGACATCCCGTGGGGCGACCTCGGCGTCGACATCGTGATCGAGTCCACGGGCATCTTCACGAAGAAGGCCGACGCCGAGAAGCACATCGCCGGTGGCGCCAAGAAGGTCCTCATCTCGGCTCCGGCCAAGGACGAGGACGTCACCATCGTGATGGGCGTCAACCAGGACAAGTACGACGCGGCCAACCACCACGTCATCTCCAACGCCTCCTGCACCACCAACTGCGTGGCGCCGATGGCCAAGGTCCTCGACGAGAACTTCGGCATCGTCAAGGGCCTGATGACGACGGTCCACGCGTACACCAACGACCAGCGCATCCTGGACTTCCCGCACAGCGACCTGCGTCGCGCCCGCGCCGCCGCGGAGAACATCATCCCGACGACCACCGGTGCCGCCAAGGCCACCGCGCTGGTCCTGCCGCAGCTCAAGGGCAAGCTCGACGGCATCGCGATGCGCGTCCCGGTCCCGACGGGCTCGGCCACCGACCTCGTCGTCGAGGTCTCCCGCGAGGTCACCAAGGACGAGGTCAACGCCGCGTTCAAGAAGGCCGCCGACGACGGCGACCTGAAGGGCTTCCTCTTCTACACCGAAGACCCGATCGTGTCCTCGGACATCGTCGGCGACGCGGCCTCCTGCACCTTCGACTCGGCCATGACGATGGTCCAGGACGGCAAGTCGGTGAAGATCCTCGGCTGGTACGACAACGAGTGGGGTTACTCCAACCGTCTGGTCGACCTCACGGTCTTCGTCGGCGGTCAGCTCTAATATCCAGAGCAGGCATCTCGATGTGAGCAACAGGGCCTGTCCCGCGCACCGCCGCGCCGGACGGGCCCTGTCGCACGTCACGTCACAGCCCTCCCAAGGAGTCCAGTAGTGAAGACGATCGACGCACTTCTCGCCGAAGGGGTCAACGGCAAGCGGGTCTTCGTCCGCGCCGACCTCAACGTGCCGCTCGCCGACGGCACCATCACCGACGACGGCCGTATCCGTGCCGTCCTGCCGACGGTCAAGGCCCTCGCCGAAGCGGGCGCCAAGGTCGTCGTGGCCTCGCACCTGGGCCGCCCCAAGGGCGCCCCGGACCCGGACTTCTCGCTGCGCCCCGCCGCCGAGCGGCTCGGTGAACTCCTCGGCGCGCCCGTCGCGTTCGCCGAGGACACCGTCGGCCCCGGCGCGCACGGCGCGGTGGACGGCCTGGCGCCCGGCCAGGTCGCCGTCCTCGAGAACCTCCGCTTCAACGCGGGCGAGACCAGCAAGGACGACGCCGAGCGCGGCGAGTTCGCCGACAAGCTCGCCGCCCTCGCGGATGTCTACGTGGGCGACGGCTTCGGCGCCGTGCACCGCAAGCACGCCTCGGTCTTCGACCTGCCGGCCAAGCTGCCGCACTACGCCGGCTACCTCATCGCCACCGAGGTCGGCGTCCTGAAGAAGCTCACCGACGACGTGAAGCGGCCGTACGCGGTGGTCCTCGGCGGCGCCAAGGTCTCCGACAAGCTCGGGGTGATCGACCACCTCCTGGAGAAGGCCGACCGCATCCTCATCGGCGGCGGCATGGCCTACACCTTCCTCAAGGCGCAGGGCCACGAGGTCGGCATCTCCCTCCTCCAGGAGGACCAGATCCCGGCGGTGAAGGAGTACATGGAGCGCGCCACGGAGAAGGGCGTCGAGTTCGTCCTCCCCGTCGACGTGCTGGTCTCCCCGGACTTCCCGGACCTGAAGACCAAGGCCCCGGCCAACCCGACCACGGTCGCCGCGGACGCCATCCCCGCCGACCAGGAGGGTCTCGACATCGGTCCCGAGACCCGTAAGCTCTACGCCTCGAAGCTCGCCGACGCGGCCACCATCTTCTGGAACGGCCCGCTGGGCGTCTTCGAGCACCCCGACTACGCCGAGGGCACCAAGGCGGTCGCCCAGGCGCTTCTCGACTCCCCGGCCTTCACGGTCGTCGGCGGTGGCGACAGCGCCGCGGCCGTGCGGACCCTGGGCTTCGACGAGAACGCATTCGGCCACATTTCCACCGGCGGCGGCGCCTCCCTCGAATACCTCGAGGGCAAGACGCTCCCCGGCCTCGCGGCACTGGAGAACTGACACCTGATGACTACGCGCACCCCGCTGATGGCGGGCAACTGGAAGATGAACCTCAACCACCTTGAGGCCATCGCCCACGTCCAGAAGCTGGCCTTCGCCCTGGCCGACAAGGACTACGAGGCCTGCGAGGTCGCGGTCCTGCCGCCCTTCACCGACCTGCGCTCCGTGCAGACCCTGGTCGACGGCGACAAGCTCAAGATCAAGTACGGCGCCCAGGACATCTCGGCGCAGGACTCCGGCGCCTACACCGGCGAGATCTCGGGCCCGATGCTGGCCAAGCTGAAGTGCTCCTACGTCGCCGTGGGCCACTCCGAGCGCCGCCAGTACCACAACGAGACCGACCAGATCTGCAACGCCAAGGTGAAGGCCGCCTACAAGCACGGCCTGACCCCGATCCTCTGCGTCGGCGAGGGCCTGGAGATCCGCAAGGCGGGCCAGCAGGTCCAGTACACGCTCAACCAGGTCGACGGCGGCCTCAAGGACATCCCGGCCGAGCAGGCCGAGTCCATCGTGATCGCCTACGAGCCCGTCTGGGCGATCGGCACCGGCGAGGTCGCCACGCCCGAGGACGCGCAGGAGGTCTGCGGCGCGATCCGCGGCCGCCTCGCCGAGCTGTACTCCCAGGAGCTCGCCGACAAGGTGCGCATCCAGTACGGCGGCTCGGTGAAGTCCGGGAACGTCGCCGCGATCATGGCCCAGCCGGACGTCGACGGCGCCCTCGTGGGCGGCGCCGCGCTCGACGCGGAGGAGTTCGTCAAGATCGTCCGCTTCCGCGACCAGTGAGTATGCGCTAGCGGCAATACGTCGTACCCTTGCGGGGGCCGGGCGGTCTCGGACACCGAGGCTCCGGCCCCCGTCGTCGATACAGAGTCGATTCAGATCCGAGGAAGTTGGTCCAGCCGTGGTTATGGGGTTCTCGATCGCCCTGATCGTCTTCAGCGCTCTGATGATGCTGCTGGTATTGATGCACAAGGGCAAGGGCGGCGGCCTCTCCGACATGTTCGGTGGCGGCATGCAGTCGTCGGTCGGCGGCTCCTCCGTCGCCGAGCGCAACCTCGACCGCATCACGGTCGTGGTCGGTCTGCTGTGGTTCGCGTGCATTGTCGCGCTGGGCCTGTTGATGAAGGCGAACAACTAGCGTCAGCCACTGGTCGCTTGTCCGGTGCGAGTCCGCCTGCGCGGCTTATCATGGGGCTTGCGTCCGATGGAGGGGTGTAACTCCCGACACTGGACGCGCGTTGGGCCTTACGTAAACTGAGGCGCCCGCAGCAGCACCATCACGCAGGGAGTTACGACCGTGGCAAGTGGCAACGCGATCCGAGGAAGTCGGGTCGGGGCGGGGCCGATGGGCGAGGCCGAGCGCGGTGAGTCCGCGCCGCGACTGCGCATCTCCTTCTGGTGCTCCAACGGGCACGAGACGCAGCCGAGCTTCGCCAGCGACGCGCAGGTCCCCGATACGTGGGACTGTCCCCGCTGCGGCTTCCCGGCCGGTCAGGACCGGGAGAACCCGCCGGACCCGCCGCGCACCGAGCCGTACAAAACGCATCTGGCGTATGTGCGTGAGCGCCGCAGCGACGCGGACGGCGAGGCGATTCTCGCGGAGGCACTCGCCAAACTGCGGGGCGAGATCTAGGAATTGGAAAACGGCCGGGCACCGAGAAGGTGTCCGGCCGGTTTCTTGTTCCGGTATGTGTACGGACAGACGGCTCCAGATATCTCATACCGCCCGCTGATCGATTAGGTTGGGCTGCACCATTAAGCGGGGGCAGCGGGGCAAGGTACGTACGCGGGTACGAGAGAAGGCTGAAGTCCGAGATGAACGCAGAAAGCCGCGCCAGGCTCAATCAGACGCCCGAGTGGACGGCGCTCGCCGCCCACCGCGAGCAGCTCGGGGAGGTGCGGCTGCGCGACCTGTTCGCCGCGGACCCCACGCGCGGCACGGCGTACACCCTCCACGTCGGTGACCTGCACATCGACTACTCCAAGCACCTCGTCACCGGCGAGACGCTGACGCTGCTGCGCGACCTTGCCGCCGCCACCGACGTCTTCGGGCTGCGGGACGCCATGTTCCGCGGCGAGAAGATCAACACCACCGAGGACCGCGCCGTCCTGCACACCGCGCTGCGCGCCCCGCGCGACGCCGTGGTCATGGTCGACGGCGAGAACGTGGTGCCGGCGGTGCACGCCGTACTCGACAGGATGAGCGCCTTCTCGGAGAAGATCCGCTCCGGCGAGTGGACCGGCCACACCGGCAAGCGCATCAAGAACATCGTCAACGTCGGCATCGGCGGCTCCGACCTCGGCCCCGCCATGGCCTACGAGGCGCTGCGCTCCTTCACCGACCGCGACCTGACCATCCGCTTCGTCTCGAACGTCGACGGCGCCGACCTGCACGAGGCCGTGCGGGACCTGGACGCCGCCGAGACGCTGTTCGTCATCGCCTCGAAGACGTTCACCACCATCGAGACGATCACCAACGCCACCTCCGCGCGCGACTGGCTGCTCACCGAGCTGAAAGCCGGTCAGGACGCCGTCGCCCAGCACTTCGTGGCCCTGTCGACCAACGCCGAGAAGGTGTCGGAGTTCGGCATCGACACGGCGAACATGTTCGAGTTCTGGGACTGGGTCGGCGGCCGCTACTCCTTCGACTCCGCCATCGGCCTCTCCCTGATGATCGCCATCGGGCCCGACCGCTTCCGCGAGATGCTCGACGGCTTCCACCTCGTCGACAAGCACTTCCGCGCCGCGCCGCCCGAGTCCAACGTCCCGCTCCTGCTCGGCCTGTTGGGCGTCTGGTACGGCAACTTCCACGACGCGCAGTCGCACGCGGTCCTGCCGTACTCGCACTACCTCTCCAAGTTCACCGCCTACCTCCAGCAGCTCGACATGGAGTCCAACGGCAAGTACGTCGACCGGGACGGCCAGGAGGTCGACTGGCAGACCGGCCCGGTCGTCTGGGGCACACCCGGCACCAACGGCCAGCACGCCTACTACCAACTCATCCACCAGGGCACGAAGTTGATCCCCGCGGACTTCATCGGCTTCGCCGAGCCGGTCGCCGGTCTGGCCCCCGGCCTCGTCGCCCAGCACGACCTGCTGATGGCCAACTTCTTCGCGCAGACCCAGGCGTTGGCGTTCGGCAAGACGCCCGACGAGGTGCGCGCCGAGGGTGTGCCGCAGGAGCTGGTCCCGCACAAGACGTTCAAGGGCAACCACCCGACGACCACGATCCTCGCCAAGGAGCTGACCCCCTCGGTCCTCGGCCAGCTCATCGCCCTCTACGAACACAAGGTGTTCGTCCAGGGCGCCCTGTGGAACATCGACTCCTTCGACCAGTGGGGCGTCGAGCTGGGCAAGGTACTCGCCAAGCGCGTCGAGCCCGCCCTCACCGAGGGCGCCGAGGTGCCCGACCTGGACGGTTCGACCACGGCGCTGGTCGCCAAGTACCGGGATCTGCGCGGCCGTTGAGCGACACGCCGCGTTAATCGGATGCGGGCGCCCCACCCGGCGGGCGACACTGCTTCGGCTCTGTCACCCGTCGGGAGGGACCCGTCATGGATCAGCTGCTCGCCGCGCTCGCCGACCCCGAGAGACTGCGGCTGTACGCGCGCATCGTCCTCGACGACCTGCCTCCGCGCGAAGCCGACTCGCCCGCCGCCCGCAAGCACCTCGGACGGCTCCTTGCCGCCGGGCTCGTGGAGCGGCTGCCCGGCGGATCGCTCCGCGCCGACCCGGCCGTCTTCCGGCGGGCTCCCGGTCTCGCGGACGCCCACCCCACCGTGCCGCGCCGCCTCACCGGCTTCTTCTCGCACGGCCGCCTCACCACCATCCCCGTACGCCCCGTCGTACGCCACGAACTCCTCGTCCACCTCACGGACACCCTCTTCGACGCCGGCCGCGCCTACAGCGAGCGCGAGGTCAACGAAGCGTTCCGCACCGTGCACGACGACACCGCGGCGCTGCGGCGGTACTGCGTCACCGACGGCCTCCTGGAGCGCGACTCGGACGGCAGCAGCTACCGCCGCGCCCCGGCACACGCGTAAGGGCCCCGCACCGGTCGGTGCGGGGCCCCTGTCGTGCGTACGGCTACGCCACGGCCGGCCGGTACAGCTCCGCCGGGAGCTGGGAGGCCGCCGCCGCGTCGAGCAGCCACAGCGTGCGCGAGCGGCCGTAGGCGCCGGCCGCGGGGGCCTGCACCTCGCCCGCGCCGGACAGGGCGATGGCCGCGGCCCCCGCCTTGTCCTCGCCCGCCGCGAGCAGCCACACCTCGCGCGCCGCCCGGATCGCCGGGAGGGTGAGCGTGACGCGGGTCGGCGGGGGCTTCGGCGCGCCGTGCACGCCGACCACCGTGCGCTCCGTCTCGCGCACCGCGGGTAGCTCCGGGAAGAGCGAGGCGACGTGCGTGTCCGGGCCGACGCCGAGCATCAGGACGTCGAAGGTCGGCACTGGGCCGTGGTCCTCTGGACCTGCCGCGGCGGCGAGTTCGGCGGCGTAGGCCTCGGCCGCGGCGTCCACCTCGTAAGGGCCGTCCGAGGGGGGCATCGGGTGCACGCGGGCCGGGTTGAGCGGCACCGAGTCGAGCAGCGCCTCCCGGGCCTGGGTGTAGTTGCGCTCCGGGTCGCCGTCCGGCAGGAAGCGCTCGTCGCCCCACCACAGGTCGAGGCGCGACCAGTCGATCGCGTCCTTCGCGGGGGACGAACTCAGCGCCGCCAGCAGGCCGTTGCCGTTGCGGCCACCGGTGAGGACCACCGACGCGTGACCGCGGGCGGCCTGCGCGTCGACGACCTTCGTGATCAGCCGGGCCGCCGCGGCCTGCGCCATCAGCTCCTTGTCGCGGTGCACGACGAGCTGCGGTGCCGCGCTCACTTGGCGGCCGCCTTCTTCGCCGGGGCCTTCTTCGCGGCGGCCTTCTTGGCCGGGGCCTTCGCGGGCTCCGGCACCTTCTTCGCCTCGGCCGCCTCCTTGGCCTCCTCGGCCTCGGGGGCTTCCTTCGCCCCGGCCGTTTCCTCGGCGCCCTCGGCGGCCGTGCCTCCGGCGGCCTCCCCGGCGCCCCGCATCGGCTCCGACGAGGGCTCGCCGAGCCGCTCCACGCCGTACCGCAGCGCGGACGCGTAGGTGTCGTCCGGGTCGAGGCGGCGCAGCTCCTCCGCGATCAGCTCGGCCGTCTCGCGGCGCTTGAGGGCCACCGCGCGGTCGGGCTGCCCCTGGATGGAGAGCGTGGCCAGCGAGCCGTCGGCGCGGTCGAGCACGATGGGACCGCAGTCGGTCTCCATGCGTACGCCGGTCAGGCCGGGGCCCGCCGACAGCGACCGCTTCACCGGCACGTCGAGCCGGTCGGCGAGCCACATGCCGAGCAGCTCGCAGCTCGGGTTGAACTCCTCGCCCTCCACCTGCACCGAGGTGACCTGGCACGTGACCTGGTCGAGCGCCGCGGCGAGCATGGAGCGCCACGGGGTGATGCGGGTCCAGGACAGGTCCGTGTCACCGGGGTGATAGGCATCGGCGCGGGCGGTCAGCTCGTGGATCGGCTGCTCGGCCGCGTAGGTGTCCGTGACGCGGCGCTGGGCCAGCGCGCCCAGCGGGTCGTTGGCGGGGTCCAGCGGGGCGTTCACCGGCCACCAGACGACCACCGGGGCGTCGGGGAGCAGCAGCGGCAGGACGACCGACTGGGCGTGGTTGATCACCTCGCCGTAAAGACGCAGGACCACCGTCTCGCCGGTGCCCGCCTCGACGCCCACCCGCACCTCGGCGTCCAGGCGCGAGGTGGTGCGGTCACGGGGCGAGCGGGCGGCGCGCTTGATGACCACGAGGGTGCGCGAGGGGTGCTCGCGCGACGCGTCGTTGGCCGCCTTCAGCGCGTCGTAGGCGTTCTCCTCGTCGGTGACGATGACGAGGGTCAGGACCATGCCGACGGCCGGGGTGCCGATCGCGCGGCGGCCCTGCACGAGCGCCTTGTTGATCTTGCTGGACGTGGTGTCCGTAAGGTCGATCTTCATGGCCGACGCCAGCTCCGTCCGTCTCGTGCGAGCATCTCGTCCGCCTCGGTCGGGCCCCAGGTGCCCGCCGGGTACTGCGCGGGCTTGCCGTGCTTGTCCCAGTACTCCTCGATCGGGTCGAGGATGTTCCAGGACAGCTCGACCTCCTCCGTGCGCGGGAAGAGGTTGGCGTCGCCGAGCAGGACGTCGAGGATCAGACGCTCGTACGCCTCCGGACTCGACTCGGTGAAGGACTCGCCGTACGCGAAGTCCATCGAGACGTCCCGGATCTCCATCGAGGTGCCGGGCACCTTCGAGCCGAACCGGACCGTGATGCCCTCGTCGGGCTGGACGCGGATGACGATCGCGTTCTGCCCCAGCTCCTCGGTGGCGGTGTGGTCGAAGGGGGAGTGCGGGGCGCGCTGGAAGACGACCGCGATCTCCGTCACCCGTCGGCCCAGACGCTTGCCGGTGCGCAGGTAGAAGGGGACGCCCGCCCAGCGGCGGTTGTCGACGCCCAGCTTGATGGCGGCGTAGGTGTCGGTCTTCGACTTGGGGTCGATGCCCTCTTCCTGGAGGTAGCCGACGGCCTTCTCGCCGCCCTGCCACCCCGCGGAGTACTGGCCGCGGACCGTGCTCTTGCCGAGGTCCTTCGGCAGCCGGACGGCGCCGAGCACCTTCGCCTTCTCGGCGACGAGCGCGTCCGCGTCGAAGGAGGCGGGCTCCTCCATCGCGGTGAGCGCCAGCAGCTGGAGCAGGTGGTTCTGGATGACGTCACGGGCGGCGCCGATGCCGTCGTAGTAGCCGGCGCGGCCGCCGATGCCGATGTCCTCGGCCATGGTGATCTGGATGTGGTCCACATACGACCGGTTCCAGATCGGCTCGAACATCTGGTTGGCGAAGCGGAGCGCCAGGATGTTCTGGACGGTCTCCTTGCCGAGGTAGTGGTCGATCCGGAAGACCTGGTCCGGCGCGAACACCTCGTGCACGATCGCGTTCAGTTCCTGGGCGGACGCCAGGTCGTGGCCGAACGGCTTTTCGATGACCGCGCGGCGCCAGGAGCCCTCGGGGGCGTCCGCCAGCTCGTGCTTCTTGAGCTGCTGGACGACCTGCGGGAAGAACTTGGGGGGCACCGAGAGGTAGAAGGCGAAGTTGCCGCCCGTGCCCTGCGCCTTGTCCAGCTCCTGGATGGTGGCCTTGAGCTGCTCGAACGCGGCGTCGTCGTCGAAGTTGCCCTGGACGAAGCGCATCCCCTGGATGAGCTGCTGCCAGACCTCCTCGCGGAACGGCGTGCGCGCGTGCTCCTTGACCGCGTCATGGACGACCTGGGCGAAGTCCTCGTGCTCCCAGTCGCGGCGGGCGAAACCAATAAGGGAAAAGCCCGGCGGCAACAGACCTCGGTTCGCGAGGTCGTACACGGCGGGCATCAGCTTTTTACGGGACAAATCGCCCGTGACGCCAAAAATGACCAGGCCCGACGGCCCCGCGATACGCGGGAGCCGTCGGTCTGCGGCGTCACGCAGCGGATTGCTGCTTGACAAAGTGGTCAGCCCTTCGAAGGAGCGAGGCGCTTCAGCTCGGCCTCGGTCGACTTGAGCAGGTCGTTCCAGGAGGCCTCGAACTTGTCGACGCCCTCGTCTTCCAGGAGCCGCACGACCTCGTCGTACGAGATGCCGAGCTTCTCCACGGCGGCGATCTCGGCGCGCGCCTGGTCGTAGGTGCCCGCGATGGTGTCGCCGGTGATCGAACCGTGGTCGCCGGTGGCTTCCAGGGTCGCCTCGGGCATCGTGTTCACCGTGTTGGGCGCGACCAGCTCGTCGACGTACAGGGTGTCCTTGTACGCCGGGTCCTTGACGCCGGTCGAGGCCCACAGCGGACGCTGCTTGTTGGCCTGCGCCTTGTCGAGCGCGGCCCAGCGCTCCGAGGCCTGCGTCGACTTGTCGGCGGAGCCGAACACCGCCTCGTACGCCTCGTAGGCGAGCCGGGCGTTGGCGAGGGCGGCCTTGCCCTTGAGGGACTTGGCCTCGTCCGTGCCGATGCCGTCGAGGCGCTTGTCGATCTCGGTGTCCACGCGGGACACGAAGAAGGACGCCACCGAGTGGATCTTGGAGAGGTCCAGGCCGCGCTCCTTGGCCTTCTCCAGGCCCGCCAGGTACGCGTCCATGACCAGGCGGTAGCGCTCCAGCGAGAAGATCAGCGTGACGTTGACGCTGATGCCGAGGCCGATGACCTCGGTGATCGCCGGCAGGCCCGCCTCGGTGGCCGGGATCTTGATGAGCGTGTTCGGGCGGTCCACCAGCCAGGCGAGCTGCTTGGCCTCGGCGACCGTGGCCTTGGTGTTGTGCGCAAGGCGCGGGTCGACCTCGATGGACACGCGGCCGTCCTGGCCGCCCGTCGCGTCGAAGACCGGGCGCAGGATGTCGGCGGCGTCACGGACGTCCGCCGTCGTGATCATGCGGATGGCCTCTTCGACCGTGACCTCACGGGCGGCGAGGTCGGAGAGCTGCTGGTCGTAACCGTCGCCCTGCGAGATGGCCTTCTGGAAGATCGACGGGTTGGTGGTGACGCCCACGACGTGCTGCTGGTCGATCAGTTCGGCGAGGTTGCCGGACGTGATCCGCTTGCGCGACAGGTCGTCCAGCCAGATCGCGACGCCTTCTTCGGAGAGGCGCTTGAGTGCGTCTGTCATGGAATTACATCTCCTACTTGGTCGTATATGGGCGTCAGCGCTGGGCTGCGGCGATCGATTCCCGCGCCGCCTGGGCGACCGCGTCGGCGGTGAACCCGAACTCGCGGAAAAGCACCTTGCCGTCGGCCGAGGCACCGAAGTGCTCCAGCGAGACGATGCGTCCGGCGTCGCCCACGAAACGGTGCCAGGTCAGGCCGATGCCCGCCTCGACCGCCACGCGCGCCTTCACCGACGGCGGCAGCACGCTGTCGCGGTACCCCTGCTCCTGCTCCTCGAACCACTCGACCGAGGGCATCGACACGACCCGCGTCGGCACGCCGGCCGCCTGCAGCTGCTCGCGCGCCTCGACGGCGAGCTGCACCTCGGAGCCGGTGCCGATGAGGATGACCTCCGGAGCGCCGCCGTCGGCCTCGAACAGGACGTAGCCGCCCTTGGCCGCGTCCTCGTTGCGCTCGTACGTCGGCACGCCCTGGCGGGTCAGCGCGAGGCCGTGCGGGGCGCCCTTGCCGAACTCCTTGGTGTAGCGCTTGAGGATCTCGCGCCAGGCGATGGCGGTCTCGTTCGCGTCGGCCGGGCGGACCACGTTCAGGCCCGGGATGGCGCGCAGCGAGGCGAGGTGCTCGACCGGCTGGTGGGTCGGGCCGTCCTCGCCGAGACCGACCGAGTCGTGCGTCCATACGTACGTCACCGGCAGGTGCATCAGCGCGGACAGACGCACGGCGTTGCGCATGTAGTCCGAGAAGACCAGGAAGGTGCCGCCGTAGATACGGGTGTTGCCGTGCAGCGCGATGCCGTTCATCTCCGCGGCCATGGAGTGCTCGCGGATGCCGAAGTGGATCGTGCGGCCGTACGGGTCGGCCTCCGGCAGCGGGTTGTCCGCGGGGAGGAACGACGACGTCTTGTCGATCGTCGTGTTGTTCGAACCCGCGAGGTCGGCGGAGCCGCCCCACAGCTCGGGGATGACCGCGCCGAGCGCCTGCAGGACCTTGCCGGACGCGGCGCGGGTGGCGACGCCCTTGCCGGTCTCGAAGACGGGAAGCTTCTCCTCCCAGCCCTCGGGCAGCTCGCCCGCGGCGACGCGGTCGAAGGTGGCGGCGTGCTCGGCGTTGGCGGTGCGCCAGGCGGCGAAGCCCTTCTCCCACTCGGCCTTGGCCTCGCGGCCGCGGTCGAGGGCCTTGCGGGTGTGCGCGATGACCTCGTCGGAGACCTCGAAGGTCTGCTCGGGGTCGAAGCCGAGGACGCGCTTGGTGGCGGCCACTTCCTCGTCGCCGAGCGCCGAGCCGTGCGCGGCCTCGGTGTTCTGCGCGTTCGGGGCGGGCCAGGCGATGATCGAGCGCATCGCGATGAAGGAGGGACGCTCGGTCTCGGCCTTGGCGGCCTGGATCGCGGCGTACAGGGCGGCGGGGTCGAGGTCGCCGTTCTCCTTCGGCTCCACGCGCTGGACGTGCCAGCCGTAGGCCTCGTACCGCTTGAGGGTGTCCTCGGAGATCGCGGTGGCGGTGTCGCCCTCGATCGAGATGTGGTTGTCGTCCCACAGCATCACGAGGTTGCCGAGCTGCTGGTGCCCGGCCATCGAGGACGCCTCCGCGGAGATGCCCTCCTCCAGGCAGCCGTCACCGGCGATGACGAAGATGTGGTGGTCGAACGGCGACTCGCCCGCGGGGGTCGCCGGGTCGAACAGGCCGCGCTCGTAGCGGGCGGCCATCGCCATGCCCACGGCGTTGGCGACACCCTGGCCCAGCGGGCCCGTCGTCGTCTCCACGCCCGTCGTGTGCCCGTACTCCGGGTGGCCCGGGGTCTTCGAGCCCCAGGTGCGGAAGGCCTTCAGATCGTCCAGCTCCAGGCCGAAACCGGCGAGGTAGAGCTGGATGTAGAGGGTCAGGGACGAGTGGCCCGCGGAGAGAACGAAACGGTCCCGCCCGGTCCAGTCCGCGTCCGCCGGATCGTGCCGCATCACCTTCTGGAAAAGGGTGTACGCGGCGGGCGCGAGGCTCATGGCCGTACCGGGATGGCCGTTGCCGACCTTCTGTACGGAATCCATGGCCAGGACGCGGGCGGTGTCAACGGCTCGCTGGTCCAGTTCGGTCCACTCGAGGTCTGTGGTGGTCGGCTTGGTGCTCACCCTGAGTCAGGGCTCCTCTCCACATGTCGAATGCCGGCGATGTGAATCCCACCGGCCGTTGTCGAGCCTACCGCTGCCGGAACGTGCATTTTTTCGAGTCATTCCAGACTGCCGGGACAAGCCGGGATCCGCCTCCGGAAAGGAATGCGCGGCGATTCGCCATGTGAATAAGGAACCGCTCATTTGTCCGCTCAAAGAACACTCCACACCGCTCACGTGACGGCCCGGCCGGTACGCGGTACCCCTCTTACGGAGACCCAACACGAGCGGACCCCCGCGAAGGGCGAGGTATGGGCAACGTCTACAGTGGCGTGGTACGCGCGAGCTTTACCGGATCTTCATGTCCGACGGTGCTGGTCGGCTCGCTGGGATGTCTCTGTCAGGGGTGTGCGTGACGGCCGTTGAATCCCGTCCAGCGGGGGTTTCCGGGACGGACCTTAGCCCGAGCCATCGGCCGTTCGGGGCCCGTGTCAAGGCGTTCGTGGCGCTGACCAAGCCGCGGATCATCGAACTCCTCCTCATCACCACCGTTCCGGTGATGTTCCTCGCCGAGCAGGGCGTGCCCGACCTGTGGCTGGTCTTCGTGACCTGCCTGGGCGGCTACCTCTCCGCGGGCGGCGCGAACGCGCTCAACATGTACATCGACCGCGACATCGACGCCCTGATGGACCGTACGTCGCAGCGGCCGCTGGTCACCGGGATGGTGAGCCCCCGCGAGTGCCTTGTCTTCGGCATCGCCCTCGCGGTCGTCTCCACGCTGCTCTTCGGCCTCGCCGTCAACTGGCTCTCCGCGTGGCTCGCGCTCGGCGCGCTCCTCTTCTATGTGGTCGTCTACACGATGATCCTGAAGCGGCGGACCTCGCAGAACATCGTCTGGGGCGGCATCGCGGGCTGCATGCCGGTCCTCATCGGCTGGTCCTCGGTGACGAACTCCCTGTCGTGGGCGCCGGTCATCCTCTTCCTCGTCATGTTCTTCTGGACGCCGCCGCACTACTGGCCGCTCTCCATGAAGGTCAAGGAGGACTACGCGCGCGTGGGCGTGCCGATGCTGCCGGTCATCGCCTCGAACAAGGTGGTCGCCCGGCAGATCGTCCTCTACAGCTGGGTCATGGTCGCCGTCTCGCTGCTCCTCCAGCCGCTCGGCTACACCGGCTGGTTCTACACCGCGGTGGCGCTGGTGACCGGCGGCTGGTGGCTCTGGGAGGCGCACGGCCTCCAGAACCGCGCCAAGGCGGAGGCGACGGGCGGCAAGCTCAAGGAGATGCGGCTCTTCCACTGGTCCATCACGTACGTCTCCCTGCTCTTCGTCGCCGTGGCGGTGGACCCCTTCCTCCGCTAGGCCCGCGCCCCTGACGGGGCGCGTGGGCGACGCCACTTCGACGCGCTGTCGACCACGTGGCTACCCGTCGGTAGCATCCTCGGCATGGCAGAGACTCAGCAGGTGGACGACAGCAAGAAGGCCGCTCGCGCGGAGCGCAAGGCGGCTCGGCTCGCCAAGGAGATCGGCGCCTTCGCCAGTGCGCACGGCGGCGCCGAGGGGCAGATCGCGTACCTCGGCCAGAAGGGCGCCCGCATCGTGCTCGTCGGCGCGGACGGCGGCTGGGGCGACCTGGTCGCGCCCGACCACGCCGTCGCGGTCAGCGCCGTCGAGAAGGCCGGGATCACCGTCCACGAGGAGTTCGACGGGGACTTCGCCGCGAAGGTGCGGACCGGGCCCTATGAGTGGACGCGCATGGCCGGGATCCAGCTCGGCGGACCGAAGAACGACGCCGGAGGCAACACCTGACACGCGGGTCACCCGTTAGGACCGTAGGAGCAAGGTCCATTCAGCGGGAGCCCGCATGATCGAAACGCCGTCCCTGGTGGACCAGTACTGCCATGGTGTCCTCCGCACGGAGCTGGGCCTCGGCACCTTCGAGGTCCACCTCGGCCGGGGCGAGGGGCCGCCCGCCCCCGGCACCACCTTCTTCGACACCCAGACCGGCTTCGCGGTGCGCCGCTGGTGCCCGCCCCTGCTCGGCGTCGAGCCGCACTGCCCGCCGGCCCGCTATCTGGCCCGGCGCCGCGAGCTGGGCGTCCTGGAGTCCGGGCGGCGGCTGCTGCGGGGCAGCGGCATCACCACGTACCTCGTCGACACGGGGCTGCCGGGGGATCTGACGGGACCGGACGAGATGGCGTCCACCGGCGACGCCGACGCCCGCGAGATCGTCCGCCTCGAACTCCTCGCCGAACAGGTCGCGGACACCTCGGGCACCGCCGACTCCTTCCTCGCCAACCTCGCCGAGTCCGTGCACGCCGCCGCCGCGGGAGCCGTCGCCTTCACCTCGGTCGCCGGGGTGCGCCATCCGCTCGCCCTCGCGGCGCAGCCGCCGGGGCCCGGCGAGGTGCGCGGCGCGGTGGGGCGCTGGCTCGCCGGGCGGCAGGTGGGCGGGGCGCTCACCGACCCGGTGCTGCTGCGGCACCTGCTGTGGATCGCGGTGGCCTCGGGCAGACCCCTGCAGCTGCACGCGGGGGCGGGGGACCCGCAGACGTACTTCGGGGACTTCGCGAGGGCCACCGCGGGCCTCGGCACCGACCTGGTGCTGCTGCACGGCTACCCCTACCACCGCAGCGCCGCCCACCTCGCGGCCGTCTTCCCGCATGTGTACGCCGACCTCGGGCCCGCCCTCGTACGCACCGGGGCGCGCGCGGCGGCCGTGCTCGCGGAGATCCTGGAACTCGCGCCCTTCGGCAAGCTGCTCTTCTCCAGCGGCGCGCACGGGCTGCCCGAACTGCACGTGGTGGGGGCACACCTGTTCAGGGAGGCCCTCGGGCGGGTGCTCGGCACCTGGGTCGCGGAGGGGGCCTGGTCGCTCACCGACGCGCAGCGCGTGGCTGGCCTGATCGCGGCGGGCAACGCCCGCCGCGTCTACGGACTGTCAGACGGCGGAGAGCTGTGAGTCGTCCGCCTGCGCGGGCAGCTCGGCCGTGGGGTGCGGGCGCTCCCGCAGCGACAGCAGGACGCGCAGCACGGCGATCCACACCAGACACGAGCCGAACATGTGCAGCCCGACCAGGATCTCCGGCAGGTCCGTGAAGTACTGGACGTAGCCGATGGCGCCCTGGGCGAGCAGGATCAGGAAGAGGTCGCGGGTGCGGGCCAGCGGGCCGCGCGGCGCGTCGACCGCCTTGAGGACGAACCAGAGCGCGAAGGCCAGCGTCACCACGATCCAGGCGAGAACCGCGTGCAGCTTGGTGACGCCCTCCCAGTCGAGGCCCACCGGGGCGAGGTTCATCCGCGGTACGTCACTGGAGTCGCCCGCGTGCGGACCCGCGCCGGTCACGACCGTGCCGACCGCGATCAGCAGCGCCGAGGCCGCCACCAGGAACCAGACGAGCTGCGCCACGGCCTTGCCGACCAGCGGGCGCGGCTCGCCGTCGCCCTCGCGGGAGCGCTGCCACATGACGGCGGCGACCGCGATCAGGGCGGAGGAGAGCAGGAAGTGCGCGGCGACCGTGTACGGGTTCAGGCCGACGAGGACGACGATGCCACCGAGCACGGCGTTCCCCATGACCAGCCAGAACTGGGTCCAGCCGAGCCGGGTCAGGCTGCGCCGCATCGGCTTCTGGGCGCGGGCCGCGATGATCGCCCAGCCGACGGCCGCGCACAGCACGTAGGTGAGCATGCGGTTGCCGAACTCGACGACGCCGTGGAAGCCCATCTCACTGGTCGCGGTGAGGGAGTCCTCCGTGCACTTGGGCCAGGTCGGGCAGCCGAGGCCCGAGCCGGTCAGCCGGACGGCGCCGCCCGTCACCACGATGACGACGGTCATGGCCAGGGAGAGGAAGGCCGCCCGCTGGACGGTCCGCTGGGTGGGCGTCCAGCGCTCGGCGATGAAGGCGAGCGGGTTCCGCGCGGCTTGAGCGAGGTCGGCTCGGGTCACGTTTGGCACGCGCACCATCGTAGGGGGCCGCTTGTGCACGGCTTCACGAGGGGGACGTATCCGGCGTTCCGGCGGGGTGGCGCCGCTACTCCCAGCGGAAGAACCTCGCCGCCGCGCCGAGCCCCAGGACCGCCCACACGGCGAGGATCCCGAGGTTCGCCCACGGCATGCCCGCCCCGTCCTGGAGCACGTCGCGCAGCCCGTCCGAGAGCGCCGAGATGGGCAGCAGACCGAGCACCGTCTGCGCCGCATCGGGGAACTTGTCCAGCGGCACGATCACCCCGCCGCCCATGAGCAGCAGCAGGAAGACGAGGTTCGCGGCGGCCAGCGTCGCCTCGGCCTTCAGGGTGCCCGCCATCAGCAGGCCGAGCCCGGAGAAGGCCGCCGTGCCGAGCACCAGGAGCAGCAGGACGGAGACGGGGTTGCCGTGCGGGGACCAGCCGAGGGCGAAGGCGATGACCGTGAGCAGCACGATCTGCAGCACCTCGGTGACCAGCACCGAGAGGGTCTTGGCGGCCATCAGGCCCCAGCGGGGGAGCGGCGAGGCGCCGAGCCGCTTCAGTACGCCGTAGCGCCGCTCGAAGCCGGTCGCGATGGCCTGGCCGGTGAAGGCCGTGGACATCACGGCGAGCGCGAGGACGCCGGGCGCGAGGAAGTCGACGGCCTCGCCGTCACCCGTGTCGACGATGTCGACCGCGCTGAACAGCACGAGCAGCAGGGTCGGGATCACCACCGTGAGGAGCAGCTGCTCGCCGTTGCGCAGCAGCATCCTGGTCTCCAGCGCGGCCTGCGCGGCGATCATGCGGGGGAGCGGGGCGGCGCCCGGCTTCGGTGTGTACGTACCGGCGGCGCTCATCCGCGCAGCTCCTTGCCCGTGAGTTCCAGGAAGACGTCTTCCAGGGTGTGGCGTTCGACCGAGATCTTCTCCGGCATCACCCCGTGCTGGGCGCACCAGGAGGTGACGGTGGCGAGCAGCTGCGGGTCGACCGTGCCGCTGACGCGGTAGGCGCCCGGGGTGAGTTCGGCCGCCGCCGAGTCCGGGGGGAGCGCCTTGAGGAGCGAGGCGACGTCGAGTCCGGGGCGGCCGGTGAAGCGCAGGGTGTTCTCGGCGCCGCCGCGGCACAGCGCGTCGGGGGAGCCCTGGGCGATGACCTTGCCCGCGTCGATGATCGCGACGTCGTCGGCGAGCTGTTCGGCCTCGTCCATGTGGTGCGTGGTGAGGATGGCGTGGACGCCGTCGCGGCGCAGATCGCGTACGAGGTCCCAGGTGGCCCGGCGCGCCTGTGGGTCGAGGCCCGCCGTCGGCTCGTCCAGGAAGACCAGCTCGGGCCTGCCGACGACGGCCATCGCGAGCGCGAGGCGCTGCTGCTGGCCGCCGGAGAGCCGCCGGTAGGTGGTGCGGCCGCAGCTGCCGAGTCCCAGGCGCTCGATGAGGGCGTCCACGTCCAGCGGGTCCGCGTGCAGCTTGGCGACGTGGCGCAGCATCTCGTCCGCGCGGGCGCCGGAGTAGACGCCGCCGGACTGGAGCATCACGCCGATGCGGGGCCGCAGCGCCTCGGCCTGGCGCAGCGGGTCGAGGCCGAGGACGCGGACGGTGCCGGAGTCCGGCTTCCGGTAGCCCTCGCAGGTCTCGATCGTGGTGGTCTTGCCGGCGCCGTTGGGGCCGAGGACGGCGGTGATGCCCGCCCCGGCGACCAGGTCGAGACCGTCGACCGCGGTCTTGTCTCCGTACCGCTTGACCAGACTCTCGATCTGGACGACGGGCTCGTTTCGCATGGTGAGCCAGTCTAGGGAG
>NZ_WMBF01000552.1:0-3846 GCF_019400875.1 Streptomyces anatolicus
ACGACGGCCCTCGCAGCGAGGCTCCTGCCTCGCGGCTGATCCCGGCGCCGCCTCGCGTCAGGCGGTGGCGTGGGCGAGGAAGTGGGCCCAGGGGGTGGGGGCGATGGTGAGGAGGGGCCCGCCGTCTTCGGGCTTGTGCTTGGAGTCGCGGATGTGGATGGCGTGGGGGGAGGGGCGTACCTCTACGCAGTCGCCGCCCTCGCCGCTGCTGCGGCTGGACTTCTGCCAGGGGTAGGCGACTTCGAGGCATTCACCGCCGCCGCCGCTGCTGTAGCTGGACTTCCGCCAGGTGTAGGCGGCTTCGAGGCACTCGCCGCCTTCGCCGCCGCTGTAGCTGGATTTGAACCAGTTGAGCTGCTCGGTGGTGTTCATCTCTCTCCCAGCATCTTCTCGATCAGGTCCAGAGACTCCCGAGGGGTGAGAGCCAATGCGCGCATGATTCCATAGCGATCGGCGATCAGCCGGACCTCTCCCGGATCGGTGATCAGCTTGGGGTACCCCTGGGCCTCCGTGTAGGCAACTTGGTGGTGCTGCCCTTTGGGCACCAGAAGATTGAACGCACCGTCCATGTTCGGGTGTTCCTCACAACTGGTCGGCAGCACCTGAATCTCGACGTTCCGCATGCGGCCATAGCGCAGGAGTTGCCTCAGCTGGACGACGTGCACGTCGAGCCCGCCGATCGGACGCTGCAACACGGCCTCCTCAAGGACGAAGCTGCAAGTCGGTCCCGGCCAGCGCTCGAAGATCTGTTGCCGAGCCAGGCGGTCGGACACCCGCTTCTCCACTCTCTCCTCCGACAGCAGCGGCCGCCGCTTGGAGAACACTCCGCGCGCGTAATCTTCGGTCTGCAACAGCCCCGGCACACCCTGGTTGGCGTAGAGGTGCAGCTCGATCGCCTCCGCCTCCATCTTCGCGTACCCCCGATACCACTCCGGGTGCCTCGTCCGCGCCTTCTTCTGGGCCTCCCGTACGTCCTCCACCGCCGCTAGCAGGACCCCGCCCGCCCCCAGCAACGGGTCCGCCAGCGCCAGGAACTCCGGCTGCGGGGTACGCACACCGCGTTCCATCGCGGAGATCAGGTCCTCCCCGCAGTGCGCCACCGCCCCCAACTCCTTCTGGCTCATTCCCGCGCGGACGCGCAGCACCTTGAGCTGTTTGCCGACGGCCCTGAACAGATGAGCCGTGCCGTCCTCCTCGGCGGGCCGCTCCGGGCGCCGCTCCTCCGGTTCCGAGTTCGCCATTACTGCCTTCACCCGATGGTCACGGCCGACAACCCGACAAGGCACCCGGCGCACCCGTACGGTTACGTTAAGTCGCACTGTCGCTTCTGGTCAGGGTAGAACCGACCCGCCACGCTCAGTGACATGAAGCCGCAAATTCCCACCCCCACGGGAGAGTTGACCGCGTTCCGGCAGCTGCTGAGCCCCACCCCCAGAGGCGCCCGCCTCGCCCGACGGCTGACCGTGCACCAGGTGGACGCCTGGGGCTTCCCGCAGGGCAGCGACGCCTCCGAGGCTGCCGCGCACATCGTCGCCGAGTTCGCCGCGAACGCGGTCACGCACGGCCGCGTCAGCGGGCGCGACTTCGAGTTGCGCCTCCTTCGGCGGGAGCCGGACACGCTCCGTATCGAGGTCGCCGACGCGCGAGGCGACCTGCTGCCCCGCAGCCAACCGGACGGCGCGGAAGCCGAGTCGGGCCGCGGACTGTGGCTCGTCGAGGCGTTCGCCACCGCGTGGGGGGTGACCGAGCGCGAGGTCGGCAAGACCGTCTGGGCCGAGCTGACGGTCTGACGACCCGGCCGCGGAACTTTCGTCCAATACGGGGCCGTCGAAGTCCGCGACGGTGGTGAAGCCCGCCGAACAACCGAAGCAGCATGGAGGGAAACACCCGTGGCGAGCGTGAACGAGAACGAGAACGGGACCACCGAAGCCGACACGGCCGACCGCGACCTGATCGTCCGCATCGCGTTCGGCAGCATGGCCGCGCAGACCCTGCGCACGGCGGTCCGGATGAGGATCGTCGAGTTGATCGGCGACGCGCGGCGCACCGCCGCCGACGTCGCCGCCGACGCGGGGGCCGAGCCACAGCCGATGACCCGGCTGCTGCGCGCCCTGACCGGCCTCGGCCTGCTGCGGGAGCACACTCCCGGCACCTTCTCCGTGACGCGGGCGGGAGCGTTCCTCGACCCCACCCGGCCCGGCTCGCTCACCTCGTTCGTGCGGATGTTCACCGAGCCGATGCTGACCCGCGCCTGGGAGCACCTGGACGGGAGCGTCCGTACCGGAGACATCGCCTTCGACACCGTCTTCGGTACGGACTTCTTCAGCCACCTCGCCCAACACCCGGAGCTGTCCGCCGAGTTCAACGCGGCGATGAGCCAGGCCGCGGGAGAGGCCGCCGCCGCGCTGCCACGCGCGTACGACTTCGGCCGGTTCGCCACGGTCGCCGACGTGGGCGGCGGCGACGGCACGCTGCTGGCCGGGGTGCTCACCGCGTACCCGGTGCTGAGCGGTGTCCTCTACGACACGGCGGAGGGGCTCGCCCAGGCCCCGCAGACCCTGTCCGGGCACGGGCTCACGGACCGCTGCTCGGTGGTCGCCGGTGACTTCTTCCGCTCGGTGCCGAAGGGAGCGGACGCCTACCTGGTGAAGAGCATCCTGCACGACTGGACCGACGCACAGGCGGTCACGATCCTCGGCCACTGCCGTGAGGTGCTGCCGCCCGGCGGACGCGTCCTGATCGTGGAGCCCGTGCTCCCCGAAGTCGTCGACCCCGGCCCCGAACCCGGCCTCACCGACAGTGCGCTCACCTACCTGAGCGACCTCAACATGCTGGTGAACGTGGGTGGCAGGGAGCGCACCCGACCGGACTTCGAGGACGTGTGCCGACGCGCGGGCCTGCGCGTCACCTCGGTCACTCCGCTGCCCGACGCCGAGCCGTTCTCCCTCATCGAGGCAGTGGCCTAGCCGGAGGCTCCGAGGCGAGCTTCCACCCCGTCGACCGTGTGGCCGATGCCCGTACGCATGCGCCCTCTGTCAGCCCGTGAGGGTGTAGCCGAGCGGGCCGCCGCCGTTGGTCATGCCCTCGCAGTTCGGGTCGGTGGACTCGAATATCTGGCGTCCGCCGCCGAGGCACCGGTAGAGCGGTGCGCTGGGCACGCCGGGCTGCGGGGCGTCCTGGATCCAGCCGAGGCGGGTCACGTACTGCTGGCCCTCGCAGTTGACATCGCCGGAGAGGAAGTGATCCCCGCGAACGACACAGAGGTACAGCGGATGGGTGCCGGGCTTCGGCGCGGTGGTGAGGCGGCCCATGCTGCCTTCCCGGTTGTACCCGTCGGGGACGTGCCAGACGCTGCTGAGGTGGTCCTTGCCGGGCTTGAGGTAGCGGTACAGGTCCAGCTCCGCCGCGGCCACCGCCGGTTCCCCGAGGCAGGTGATCTCCCGGATCGAGGTCCAGTACCCCCCGACGTGTTCGAAGTCCGTCCCGTTGGTTTCACGGCACTGGGAGGCACTGAATCCGGTAGCCGCCGCCTGGGCCAGAGCCGCCTCGGTGGCGGCGCGCCGCGCGATGTTGCGGGGACCGCCGCCGGTCCCCGTGTAGCGCAGCTGGACCGGCCCTACGCCCGTTGCGGCGGCAGCGGAAGCGGAACCCGAAGCGGGGGCGGCTTGGGCTTGGACGGAGCCGGCCAGGGCGGTGGTGCAAACAACGGCCGCGGCCAGGAGTACGGCCCGTAAGCCTCGTTGACGTCTCATGGTGTGCTCCTCCAGGAATCGCTCGGGCGGATGTCCGGGGACTGTCTTGACGCCAAGAAACGTAGCGAGATGCACTGAGTGCTCGGTACCCGTC
>NZ_WMBF01000553.1:0-3843 GCF_019400875.1 Streptomyces anatolicus
GAGCCATGGGAGTCCGGGGCATGGCCGCCCGGGGCCGGGGAACCCGGGGTGGCGTCGGCGGTGGCGCCCGTCGCGTCCACGCGCACGACCAGGCTCTCGGCGTCCACCGACCCTCGCTCGCCGACGATCAGCTTCGGCTCGCCGGGGACCGTGCGCGCCCGCAGCATGTCGTGCGTGTCGAGCAGGGCTCCGAGCCCCGCCGCCAGCGTCTTCGTGCCAAGCGCGGCCGGGGCGCCGAGGACCATCCACTGTGCGAACCCGGGGCGCGCGGCCCGCTCGCCGAGCGCCCGCATCACCGGCGTCCAGGGCACTTCGCCGACACCGACGTCGTCGACGGCGGCCTCGGGTGCGGCGGCCCGCGCCACCTCCGCGAGCCGTTCGGGGGTCTTCTCCTCGAAGACCTGCCGAGAGGTCAGCAGGAGCCCTGCCCGGCGCGCCCGGGACGCGAGCTGCATCGACATGATCGAGTCGCCGCCCAGCTCGAAGAAGCTGTCGCCGACCCCGACCCGCTCCAGACCGAGTACTTCGGCGAACAGATCGCACAGAAGCCGTTCGGTCCCGGTGCGCGCTTCCCCGTCCGTGACCCGCTCGGCGAAGTCCGGCGCGGGGAGCGCGGCCCGGTCCACCTTGCCGTTGACGGTCAGCGGCAACCGTTCGAGCGGCACGAACACCGTCGGGACCATGTACTCCGGCAGCCGCTCCCGTACGTGAGCGGGCAGCTCGGCGACGACATCGGCGCTCTTCGCGTCACCGCTGTGGCGGGCGGGGTCCGCGACGACGTACGCGACGAGGCGGTTGCCGTCGGCGTGGTCCTGGCGCGCGGTGACCACGGCCTGGACGACGCCTGGGTGGGTGGTCAGGGCCGCTTCGATCTCGCCGGGCTCGATCCGGTGGCCGCGGACCTTGAGCTGGTCGTCGGCGCGGCCCACGAAGAGCAGTTCGCCCTCGCGCGTCCACCGGGCCACGTCCCCGGTGCGGTACATCCGCTCCCCCGCCTCGAACGGGCAGGCGACGAAGCGTGCCGCCGAAAGGCCGGCCCGTCCCAGATAGCCGCGTGCGAGCCCGGCACCGGTGACATACAGCTCACCGGCCACGCCGGGCGGCGCGGGCAGCAGGAACTCATCGAGGACAAACACCTGTGCGTTCGCCAGGGGCTGCCCCATGGGCACGGCGTCGCGGCCCGGCGTCAGCGGCGCGCTCATCGCCGCGCAGACGGTGGTCTCCGTGGGGCCGTACGCGTTCACCATCCGCCGGTCCCGCGCCCACCGGTCCACGAGCCCCGGCGGGCACGCCTCGCCCGCCACGATCACGGTCTCCAGCTCCCGGGGCAGCCGCTCCTCGGCCGCGAGGACGCTCGGCGGCACGGTGACGTGGCTCGCCCGCGCCCGGCGCACGGCCTCGTCCAGGGAGACCCGTGGCGGCAGCTCGTCGGGGGCGGCCACGACGAGTGATCCGCCCGACAGGAACGCCATGCAGAGTTCGGAGACCGCCGCGTCGAAGCTCAGCGACGCGAACTGGAGTACGCGTGAGTCCGCGCGTACGCCGAAGCGGTCGATCTGTGCCCGCGCGAGGTTGCCGAGGCCCGCGTGGGTGACGACGACGCCCTTGGGTGTTCCCGTCGACCCCGATGTGTAGATGACGTAGGCGGCGTTGGCCGCTTTCAGGGGTGCCGTACGCTCCTCGTCCCGCAGGGGGCCGCCCGCGCACCGCCGCACCTCGTCGGTCACGCGCGGGTCGTCGGTCACAACGACGCGGCCGGTGTACCCGGCGGGCACCGCGTCCTGGGACCGCTCGGTGCACACCACCACCGAGGGGGCGGCGTCGGCGAGTACGTACGCGATGCGCTCCGCCGGATAGTCCGCGTCCACCGGGAGGAAAGCGCCTCCGGCCATCGACACGGCGAGGAGCGAGCGCACCATGGTCGCCGAGCGCTCCCCGACGACGGCCACCCGGCACTCGGGGCCGACCCCGGCCCGCGCCAGATACCGCGCGAGGCGCCCGGCGTCCTCCATCAACTCCCGGTAGGTGAGCGTGCGTTCGCCCGCGATGAGCGCCGCCGCGTCGGGCGTCCGCTCCGCCTGCCGCGCGATCAGCTCGGGCAGCGGTGCCGTGGCGGCCGCCGGGTCCCGCGTCCGGTTCCACTCCCGTACGACGAGGTCGCGCCCGGCGGCGGACACCACGTCCACCCGGCCCACGGGCACGGAGGGGTCCGCGGCCAGCTGCTCCAGGATCCGCACCAGCGAGGCGACCATGTCCTCGGCGCGGGCGCGGTCGCACACGTCAGGCCGGAAGACGAAGTCGCCGTGCATGCGCTCCCCCGGCGACACGACGAACGTCAGCGGGTAGTGGCCCATGTCCTGCGGGGTTCCGTCGGGGCGGATGCGCAGGGAGCCGGGGTCAGCCGGGCCGTCGGGCGGGTGGGGGTAGTTCTCGTAGACGACGAGCGTGTCGAACGCGGCGCCCGGGCCGGCTAGTTGCTGAATTTCGGAGAGACCCATGTGCTGATGGGCCATCAGGGCGACCTGACGCTCCTGAAGTTCGCTGAGCATGTCGTGCACCGTCTGCTCGGCCGCCAGCGGTACGCGTACGGGGATGGTGTTGATGAACAGGCCGATCGCCGACTCCGCGCCGGGCAGGTCCGCGGGCCTGCCCGCCACGGTCGCGCCGAACACCACGTCCGTGCGTCCGGCGAGCCTCGCGAGGAGCAGTGCCCAGGCGCCCTGCACCACCGTGTTCACGGTGAGGCCGTGCCTCAGGGCCAGCGCCGCGACGCCCCGGGACACCTCCTCGGAGAAGGCGAACCGGATCCGGTCCGGCACCATCGGCACGCGTACGGAATCGGCGGGTGCGACCAGTGTCGGCTCGTCGAGTCCGGCCAGCTCCGCCCGCCAGGCCTCGCGCGCCAGGTCCTTGTCCTGCCGGTCGAGCCACGCGAGGTAGTCCCGGTAGGACGTCATGGGGCGCAGGCCCCTTTCGTCACCCCCGGCGGTGTGCGCCTCGTACGCCGTATGGAGGTCCTTGATCAGGACCGGCAGGGACCAGCCGTCCATCGTGATGTGGTGGCTGGTGATGACGAGCCGGTGCCGGTCCTCGCCGAAGCGGATCAGGAGGAGGCGCAGCAGCGGGGCCCGCGTCACATCGATCCGGTCCGCCCGCTCGGCCCCGGCCAGGCGTTCGGCCTCGGCGTCCGCCTCGGCCTGCGTGAGATGCGCCAAGTCAGCTTCACGCCACGGCAGTTGAATCTCCCCGGCCACGACCTGTACGGCCTCGCCCGACGCGAGGCGGTGGAAGCTCGCCCGCAGGATCGGATGCCTGCGCAGCACGGTCTCCCACGCGGCGCGCAGTCGGCCGGCGTCCAGTGGCCCCTCCAGGGCAAGGGCCCGCTGGCCCTCGTAGACGTCCGGTGCCTCCTCGTCGAAGGTGGCGTGGAAGAGCATGCCCTTCTGGAGGGGCGACAACGGCCATACGTCGTCCAGTCCCGGCACCGCCGACTCCAGCTCCTCGACGCCGCTCTGCGTCAGGGCGCCGACGAGGGGGAAGTCGGAGGGCGTGTGTCCGCCCGCGCCGCCGTCCTCGGTGTGCGCGGCGAGCCCGCCGAGCAGCGCCACCCAGGCACGCCCAAGCAGCTCGGCCTCGTCCTCCGTCACCAGCAGCCCGGCCCGGGTGAGGGTGAGCGTCAGCTCGGGCCCATCCGGAGTGTCCCGCACAGCCGCTGCCGCCTCGAGGACGTGGACGGCGGGCATGCCAGGGTCGACAGACCCCCCAATCGCGGCCTCACCGGCCATTTGCCAGGGGGTGACTGGGGTGGGGGTGGCCGTCGAGGTGGCGTCGGGTGTGCTGGGG
>NZ_WMBF01000554.1:0-3838 GCF_019400875.1 Streptomyces anatolicus
GATCGGGGCCAGGGGCGGGTTCGCGGGGTCTATGCCGATCGACGGGGCGACGAACTCCAGCTCGCGCAGGAGCGCCTGGGAGGAGCCCAACGGGCCCCCGCCGGTGAGGAGTTCGTCGTTGGACAGCGGCACGGGGAAGTCCACGGGGACGTACGCGCCCGCGTGGTCGTAGTGCCAGACCAGGTGCGACTGCTGGGCCGTGGCGTCGAACATCTCCAGCAACTGCTCGTAGTCGCCGCCCAGTTCGTCCACCGGCGTCACCTCGAGGCCGCAGATCCGCAACAGGTAGGCGCGGCGCAGGAAGTGCAGCGCGTCGTAGTCGAACCCCGCGACCGGGGCGACGTCGCCGGACAGGCCCGGCATGTAGGAGAAGACGGGGACGGGCGGGTAACCGGCCTCGTGCAGCGCCTTGTCGTAGGCGGCGATCTCTTCCGCGAAGGGGTTGTCGGGGCTGTGGCACAACACGTCGACGAGCGGGACCAGCCACAGGTCGCAGGCCAAGAAGACTCCTCGGGTCAGGGTTGGTGTGTAGCTGTGCGTTGCCTCGCGTGCAGGCAGCGTAGTCGCGCACCGGGTCCGCTAGCTGCCCCCGTGCGCGACCCGGTCCTCGCCGTTGCCCTCGTACAAGTCCCATACCCATACGCCGTCCACCCACCGCGCCCGCTGCCCGACGAGCGCGTCCACGGTCGTGCGCAGTGCCGCCTCGTGCGGCTGCGGGGGCAGGACGAGGACGCCCGCCTTCCAGAACTCCAGGTCCTCGCGGGCCGCCTCGCGCCAGGCGCGGGTGACCTTCGGGACGCGGCCCGATTCGCTGACCTGGCGCAGGAGGTTGGAGGTGTTGCGGGGCGAGGGGCCGTAGATGCCGACGCGGTCCGGGCCCCAGGGGCCGTTGAAGTAGCCGCCGGGGAAGCGGAAACCGAGGCCGGCGACGGTCTGCCAGTGCAGGGCCTCCGCGTGGGCGGCGTCGGGCACGGGGATCGGTACGAGGGTCTCGTGCTGACCCAGATGGGCGCGCCAGGTACCTCGCGCGATGAACGGCGGCACCTCGGCCCGGTCCACGGCGTCGAGCGGCACGGGGACGATCGGCAGCAGGGAGAGGGCGATGGCGGCGAGGCCCGCGTAGCGGCCGGCGGGCCTCTTTTCCGGGTGTGCCTTGTCCGGGCGGGTCAGCAGGCGGGCCAGGGCCAGGGCGAGGAGCATGCCGAGCGCCGGGGCGCACACCATCGCCACGCGTCCCTCTATGACGGACTCGAAGAGCGGGCGGTGGCGGATCAGGGCCCAGGGCCCGGGAAGGACGATGTCGGTGAGGGGGATGCGGAACTTCGGGCCGAGCGAGAGCAGCGCCGCCCCGAGCACCGTGCACGCGAGCGCCTTGACGACCGCGCGCTCCCACAGTCGTACGACGATCGCGAAGGCCAGGGCGGTGAGCGGCCAGCCGTAGAAGGCGTTCTGCTCGGTGCGGTTCAGGGCGAGGGGGTCGGAGGTGTCCGCGGCGCCCGCGAGCGAGCGTTCCGCGAAGGAGAGGAAGGCGAGCGGGCTGTTGCCCGCGTGGTCGCCGTGCAGCACGCTCTGGTAGCTCTGCGGGCCGAAGAACTGCCAGTGGAGGGGGTAGGCGACCAGCGGGAGCGCGACCGCGAGGGCGATGCCGATGCCTCGGGCCAGCGGGCGCCAGGCCTCCCTCGCCACGTCTGTGCGCACGGCCGCGTACGCGAGCGCGAAGAGCAGCATGCCGAGCGCCGCGAGCAGCAGGGGTTCCTCGCCGAGGAAGATCTGGTACGCCGCGAAGAGGCCGAGGACGACTCCGTCGCGTACGACACGGGTGCCCTCGCACAGCCGCAGCGCCCTGTCGATGATCAGCGGGATCATGAACAGGACGATGAAGTTCGGGTGGGCGGTGGCGTGGCTGATCATCGGGGGCGCGAAGGCGGCGAGGGCCGCGCCGGCGGCGGCGGCGCCCCGGTGGGCGGCCAGGCGTCTGCGGATCAGCCAGTACCAGGCGACGGCGGTGGCGGCCAGGCCGCCGGTCATCGCCACGTTCAGGGCGACCGCGGGGCCAAGGAGCCAGGTCACGGGGGCGAGGGGGACGGAGAGGCCGAGCATGACCGTGTTGGCCATGAGGTTCACGCCGTCGGGGAAGTTCTGGAGGGTGGTGAAGAGCGGGTTGTCGAAGTGGCGGACGTTGTCGGCCGTCACCGCGAAGAACCACTCCCACTGGTTCTGGTCCTGCCCGGAGTCGGGGATGTATCGGTGGGCGGGGGACGTCCAGCGCTGTGCGTAGAGCGTGAACGACAGGAGCAGGAAGAGGAGGGCGACCAGGACGTCGGCGCGGTGGATCGCGCGGGCCTTGAGGGCGGTCAGTTCGGCCAGGACCCTGACGTAGTCCAGTGGTCTGACCTTCGAGCCCTCCTGGTGGGACCAGCGCACGGGCACCTCGGCGACCGGCCAGCCCGCCCGGCGGAAGTACTGCAGTATCTCGACGTCTATCCCCCAGCCGCGCAGCCGGGACGCGGCGAAGGCCTCGCGGGCACGGTCGCCGTCGAAGAGCTTGAAGCCGCACTGGGTGTCGCGGATTCCGGGGACGGCGACCGAGCGTATGAGGACGTTGCCGGTACGTCCGAGGAACTCGCGCAGGCGGTGCTGGTGGGCGCCGATGGTCGCGCCGGGGCGGGCGCGGGAGCCGATCGCCGCCGTGTGGCCGTCGGCGAGCGCCTTGTCGAGGTGGTCCAGCTCTTCTATGGGCGCGGCGAGGTCGGCGTCGGTGATCAGGACGCGGCGGCCGTAGGAGGCGAGGACGCCCTGGCGCAGGGCGTGGCCCTTGCCGCGGTTGCGGTCGCCGCGGATGAGGTGGACGCGGGGGTCGGCGGCGGACGCCTCCGCGGCGATCTCGGCGGTGCGGTCGGTGGAGCCGTCGTCCACGACGATCAGCTCCCACTCGCCCTGGTCCGGGCCGTCCAGGTGCGCCTTGATCGCGGCGAGGGTGGGGGCGAGGCGGCGCTCCTCGTTGTACGCGGGGACGACGACGGTCAGTTCCGGGGTCGTGCTCATGCCGCGGCCAGCCGCTCGATGAGGGAGAGGGAGTGCGCGTTGTACTCCACGACGATCGCGTGGGCGCCCGCCGGGTCCCGGCACACCAGAGCGTCGACCAGCTCGGTGTGGCGTGACCAGAGGGCGCCGCGCAGGTCACCGCCGCCGCCCTCGCTCCAGCGGCGCAGGTGGGTGACGGCGCAGACCCAGGACTTCACGCGCAGGCGGTGCAGGAAGTCGGAGAGGTAGGGGTTGCCGAAGAGGGCGCTCAGCTCGCGCCAGAAGCGGAGGTCGTAGCCGATGAGGACGTTCAGGTCGCCCGCGCAGGCCGCGCGGGCCGCTTCCTCGCCTCTGCGGCGTACGGAGAGCAGGGCGTCGGCCTTGTCGTCGTGGAGCGCGGGGTTCTGCGCGAGGTCGCGGAACATGCCGTCGGCTATGAGACCGCGGGCCTCCAGCATGCCGCGGTAGTCGGCCAGCGTGTGCTCGTGGACGCGGAAGCCGCGGTGCTGGTCGGCGTCGAGGAGGCCCTGGGCGGTGAGGTTCACCAGGGCCTCTCGGACGGGGGTCGCGGAGACGCCGTACTGCTCGGCGATCTCCTTGACGGTGAACTCCTGGCCCGGCTCCAGCCGGCCCGCGAGGACCTCGTCGCGGAGGGCGTCGGCGATCTGCTGGCGCAGAGTGCTGCGGATGACGGCGGGGCCGTCGGTGCCGGGCATCTGGGTTCCCCCACGGAGTCTGGCGTGGTCGCCTTGTGCGGTCGTTTTGCTGGGCCCTGCGGAGGGGCGCGGGCTTGTCAGAGTACGCGGTGGGGGGC
>NZ_WMBF01000555.1:0-3836 GCF_019400875.1 Streptomyces anatolicus
CGTCCGGCCCGCCCGCGGCCCAGCTCCGCGCCCGGCTGCGCATGCTCCGCGAACCGTCCACGGTGAAGATCATGCTGTCGGGGGCCTGCCTGGTCTCGGTGCAGTGCGGCGTGGGCATGCTCGCGGTGCTCCACCTCCACCGGACGGCATCGGTCGGCGCCGGGCAGGCGGCCCTGATCCTGGTGGCGTCGCAGGGCGCGGGCGTCGCGGGCCGGATCTGCCTGGCGGCCTGGAGCGACCGGAGCAGGTGCGGGCGCTATGTCATCGTGCTGGTCTGCATGGCCGCCGTCCTCGCCGGTCTCGCCGTACTGATGACGCCGGCCGGGCGTATGCCGCTCATCGCCTCCGGCGCCTTCGTCTGGCTCGGCTTCTTCGGCTTCGGCTGGTACGGCCCCTGGGTCGCGTACGTCACCGAGGCGGCCCCGCCCGGCAGGACCGGCTTCGCCCTGGGCCTCGCCATGTCCGTCAACCAGGTCGCCATCGTGACCGTGCCGCCCGCGCTCGGCCTGCTCGTCGACCTCACCGGCGGCTTCACCCCGGCCTGGGCCCTGCTGGCCCTGGCGACCGCCGTGGCCCTCGCGGTCACGGCCCGCGCGGAACGCCGCCCCTCGCCCCCGCCCCGGTGGCAAGCTTGAGGTATGTGCCGAAGCATCAAGACGCTCCGTCCGCCCGCCATCCCCGAGGACGCCACCGAGGAGGAGATCCGGGCCGCCGCGCTTCAGTACGTGCGCAAGGTCTCCGGCTTCCGGGCCCCCGCCGCGCACAACCGCGAGGTCTTCGAGCGGGCCGTCGACGCCGTCGCCGAGGCGACCGCGGAACTCCTCGACCACCTTGAGGTGCGCGGGGCGCGCGCTTCCTGAGCGGACGCGCGGCCAGGCGCGGGCTCGGCGGTCAGGCCGGCGTCGCCCTCGGCCGACGTACGAGATAGGCCGCCGCCCCGCCCGCCGCGAACAGCGCGAGCAGCGACACCCCCGTGGCCAGCCAGGTCGCCCCGAGCCACTGGCCGCCGAGGTAGCCGAGCGCGACGCTGTAGCCCGCCCAGGCCAGGCCCGCCAGCGCGGACCACGGCAGGAACTCGCGCAGCTTGCGATGGGCCGCGCCCGCGCCGAGCGAGACGACCGAACGGCCCGCCGGGGCGAAGCGCGCGATGACGACGAGGGCGCCGCCGCCCCGGGCGAGCGCCGTGCCGAGCCGTTCCTGGGCGGTGGTCAGCCGCCGGGAGCGGGCGATGGCGCGGTCGAGGCGGTCGCCGCCGCGCCAGGCCAGCCGGAACGCGGCCATGTCGCCGAGCACGGACGCGGTGGCGGCGCTCAGGGTCAGCAGCAGGATGTCCGGGACGTTGTGCGGCACGCGTCCCGTGCCCGCGGCGGCCGCCGCCGTGGCGGACATGATGACGAGCAGACCGCTCGGCAGCACCGGGACGAAGACGTCGAAAAGGACGGACAGGGCCACGACCGCGTAGATCCATGGACTACCGGTCAGCGCCCCCACACTCTCAAGCACCGCGAACTCCCCCGTGATTCCCCGATCGGCAGCGCGTTGCCGCGCTCTCGCGGGGTACGGCAGGGGCGGCCTGATGGACAGCTGTACAGCGTACGCCGCGCGTCCGGTCGTAGATCCACTGGGGGCGCATGTCTCCGTCACACCACGTTCACCCGGCTGCCGCCCCCGACGCGGCGTACGCCCCCGGAGTCCCGTACGAACGAGGAGGCAGAACAAGGGGGTCATGGGACAGGAGTGGGCGATGGTGGCAGGGATGTGGGCCGGTGCCGTGGCGGCGGCGGTGCTCGCCGCGGGCGGTGGCGTGAGCGGTGGCGGAGCGGATTGCCGCGGGGTGCGGGCGGAGGCGCGGTTCGCGCCGCCCACCGCCTTCATCCCCTCGGCGGCGGTGACGTACGACATGAGGCTCGTGCCCGCGGGCGCCTGGATCGAGGTCAAGCAGCACGGTGACGGAGACGGTACGACCGTCTCGGCGCGGGTCAAGGGGCTGAAGCCGGGGCACGCGTACGGCGCCCATGTGCACCGGAAGCCGTGCGGCGCGGATCCCGAGGCGGCCGGCGGCCACTATCAGCACCGCGTGGACCCCGTACAGCCGTCGAAGAACCCCGCCTACGTCAACCCCAGGAACGAGGTGTGGCTGGACTTCACCGCCCGGGCGGACGGCTCCGGGTCGGCGCGCGCGCACCACCGCTGGGGGTTCCGGCCGGGCGAGGCGGCCTCCGTGGTCCTGCACCGCGAGCAGGGCGGCGCGGGCGACCGGATCGCGTGCTTCACGGTGCCGTTCGAGCCGCGGGGGTAGAGCCTGTCCGGCGGATGACGGCGCCCCTGCCTCGTGCATACACGGCGCCCCCTTCCTCGTACGTACGAAGAAGGGGGCGCCGGCACGTCACGGGAGCGGTCAGGCCACGACCGGCGCGCGCTCCGAGGTCTTGTCGCCCTCGCCCTCGCCGCTGCCCGCGCGGCGCCCGGCGAGGAAGCGGTCGAGGCCGAACGCGCCGGACCCGGTGAAGACGAGGAGCAGCAGCGCCCAGCAGAACATCGCCGAGGCCTCGCCGCCGTTCTCCATGGGCCACAGGGCCTCGGGCTGGTGGACCTTGAAGTAGGCGTAGGCCATCGAGCCGGACGCGATGAACGCGGCGGCGCGGGTGCCGAGGCCGAGGAGGACCAGGCCACCGCCGACGAGCTGGATGACGGCCGCGTACCAGCCGGGCCACGTGCCCGCGTCGATGGTGCTGCCGTCGCCGCCCGCGCCGCCGAGCACTCCGAAGAGCGAGGCGGCGCCGTGGCAGGCGAAGAGCAGGCCGATCACTATGCGGAACAGGCCGATGGCGTAGGGCTGGGCGCTGTTGAGACGTCCAGTCATGGTGGGGACTCCTTCGTCGGAGGGGACGGTCACCGAGCGGAGGCCCAAGATTAGGTGCACCTAATTAGTGCTTGCAAGTTCAACATTTGGCCGTCCGGATTCCGCTTCCGCCCCCGACGGCACTTCCGCGCCACCGGCGGCCGTCCGCAGCGCGGCCCGCGCCACCGCGTCGGCGTCCGACAGCGTGACCGAGTCGACGCCCGGCCGCGCGCCCGCCGCCGTCACCCAGTGCACCCCTTCCGTGGGCACCCCGAACGCGAACCGCCGTGCGTGGGCCACGCCTTGACGGTCGATCAGACGGTACGGGCGCGGGGTTACGTCCACCCCTCCCGTTTCGTAACCGTCGACGACATGGGGGCGGCACCGGCCCGTTTCGAGGAGGCTCCGCAGCAGGTCGTCGTCGGTGCGGCGCACGTCCGGCTCGGGCAGCCGGGCCTCGATCAGTGTGGTGACGCGCACATCGGAACCCGGTATGTCCGGGGAGTGCGCGAGGAACGCCCCGCCGCCGGGCCGCACGGTCAGCCGCGGGCCGATCACGTCGAGGACGCCCGCCTCGATCAGCGCCGCCATCTCCTCGATGCGGCGGCGCGGCGGGCCGATGGAGAGGAAGGCGTTGAGGGGCGTGTACCAGCGGTCGAGGTGGGCGCGGCGCGAGGCGCCGGAGAGGCCGCCGTGGTCGACGATCCTGCGCAGTTCGTTGCGCAGGTCGCGCAGGACGTCGAGCGCGGCCTTCAGCGGGCCCGCGACATTGCCGAGCGCGGCTTGGGCGGCGTCCTCGCGCAGATGGCCGAGCAGCCAGGCGCGGTGGTCGCGGGGGGAGGTGAAGGCACGGGCGGGATGCGGCCGGGAGAGCCGGTCCCAGGACCAGCGTTCGGCTTCCGTGATGCCCGCCTCGTCGAGCAGCGCGGCTTCTTGGGGGCTCTGGTGGGCGGTGGCGAGAAAGCGGTCGCGGAATGCGCGGGGGGTGTGGGGC
>NZ_WMBF01000556.1:0-3835 GCF_019400875.1 Streptomyces anatolicus
CTTGTCGCGAGGGCGGCGGGGCTTGTTCCGGGGTGCTGTGCGTTCATGGGGATCACGCTCGCAGGACGTGTCGGCGCCCGACAGTGACAGTAGTGACGGTGACCACCAAATTCCTGCCGCCCGTGGCACCGCCGGGCGCCCCGCCCTCGTACGCTCAAGGCATGAGCGCTGGTTCCGTCGCGGTGGTGGTGGCCGAGGAGATCGGGATCCCGTCCTGGGATCTGTACGAACTGAGCATCCCCCTCACGGTGTTCGGCAAGCCGCAGCCCGACCTCTCCGACCACTGGTACGACCTGCGCCTGTGCGCGACGGGCGAACAGGGCGCGGGCGGCGCGGAGTTCGGGCTCGCGCTGCGCACCCCCTACGGACTCGAAGGGCTCGCCGGGGCGGATACCGTCATCGTGACCTCCGTGCCGGACGCGTGCGTCGAGAAGGGCGAACCGCTGGCGCCGGATCTCACCGAAGCGCTGCGCGCGGCCCACGCGGCGGGCGCCCGTATGGTCTCGCTGTGCACCGGCGCCTTCGCGCTCGCCGAAGCAGGCATCCTGGACGGCCGCCGGGCCACCGCCCACTGGATGCACACCGCCCAACTGGCCGCCCGCTACCCGAAGGTGACCGTCGACGACTCCGTCCTCTACGTGGACGACGGGTCCGTCCTGACCAGCGCGGGCCTGACCGCGGGCCTCGACCTCTGCCTCCACCTGGTCCGCCGCGACCTCGGCGCGCACGTCGCCAACCAGCTGGCGCGGCGCATGGTGGTGCCCGCCCACCGGCCCGGCGGTCAGGCCCAGTTCATCGACCTCTCCGTTCCCGAGACGGACGACGCGGGGCTCGGTCCGGTACTGGAGTGGGCCCGCGCGCACCTGGACCGGCCGCTGACCGTCGACGACCTGGCGCGCCGGGCCGCGATGAGCCCGCGCACCTTCTACCGCCGCCTCCACGCGGCCACCGGCACGACCCCGCTCCGGTGGCTGCTCAACCAGCGCCTGGCGCGGGCGCAGAGCCTCCTTGAATCCACTGACCTGCCGGTGGAGAGGGTGGGCGAGCTGAGCGGCCTCGGCACGGCCAACAACCTCCGCCACCACTTCCTCAAGCAGGTCGGGGTGGCGCCGGGGGAGTACCGCCGGTCCTTCTTCGCCCAGGCCTCGGCCCCGCCCGCCACCGAGTCCTGTCCCGCTGCCACTGAGTCCGCCCCCGCCCCCGCGAAGGCATAGGCCCGCTCAGCGGTGGCCGAGGCCGAGGCCGAGCAGTTCCACCATCCGGGTCGCGCCATCACCGCCGTGACCCCGCGCGATGACGCGGCGTGCCAATCCCTCGGCGGCGCGCATCACGCCCGCCTCGATGCCGTGGGCCTCGGAGGCGTGGATGACGTGGGCCATCGTCGAGGCCGCCGACGTGATCGGGTTGCCCTCGCCCGAGAAGGTGCCGTCGTCCACCTCCCCTGCGGCCTCCTCGAAGATCGGCGGCAGGATCGCACCGATGCCCTTGGCGAACGGGGCCAGCTCTCGCGCGAAGACGCCCTCCGCTCTCGCCAGCGCCAGGGCGTGCATATACCCGGTCATCGCGGTCCAGAAGATGTCGAGCAGCGCGATGTCGTACGCCGCCGCCCGCCCGATCTCCTCGCCGAGGTGGGTGTGCGTGCCGCCCAGCGCGTCGAGGACGGGGCGATGGCGCTCGTACAGCTCCGTGGGCCCGCTGTGCAGGAAGACGCCGTCCGGCGTGCCGATGACACCGGTCGGCGTCATGATCGCCCCGTCCAGGTACGGGATGCCGTGCTCGGCGGCCCAGCGCCCGGTGGACCGCGCGCGGTCGGGGGTGTCGGCGCTGAGGTTGACCAGGGTGCGCCCCTTGAGCGCGGCGGTGACGGCGGCCGGGCGCAGCAGGGCGTCCGAGGCGTCGTAATTGACCACGCAGACGACGGTCAGCGGACTCGCCGCGACGGCCTCTTCGAGCGTACGAGCGCCGAGCGCGCCCCGCTCGATCAGCTCGGTGTCCCGCCCCGGCGTACGGTTCCAGACGGTGGTCCGCACCCCGGCCGCGAGGAAAGCGGCGGCGAGGGCCCGGCCCATCGGCCCCAGACCGACAACGGTGACGGCAGACTGTGGGACGTACGAAGACATCGGTCAACTTCCTTGTGGGTAGGGCGAGTCGGCCGACGGCCGAAGGCTCGCGGTCGGCGGCCGGTCGCCCACGGCGTGGGAAAATGGCGCAGCGATGAGAATGGGGAGGGATCACAGATGACGCGCAGCCGTGCCCAGGACCCGAACGTGTGCGGGGTGACCGCCGCGGTCGCCGTGATCGACGGCAAATGGAAGACCGCGCTGCTGTGGCCGCTCGAGAGGGGCCCGCACCGCCCCGGTGAGCTGCTGCGGCTGCTGCCGGGGCTCACCGAGAAGGTGCTGACTCAGGCGCTGCGCGAGATGGAGGCCGACGGGCTCGTGCACCGGGAGGTGCACGACGTACGGCCGTTGAAGACGGTCTACTCCCTCACGGAGTTCGGCCGCGACCTCTGTGAGGCGCTGGCCCCTCTGGCGGAGTGGGGCCACCGCCGCCTGGACAGGCTCGCCGGGCGGGAGCCGGCGTCCCAGCCCGAGTCCAGGGCGGCGGCCGTGCTGTCACATGCGTCCTGACACATCGTCACCAGGGCTCCTTTCCGTGCGTTGTGGCGTGGTCACCAGGTTGGCCCGAGAGGCGCGGTACGCCAAGTACCCACAAAAAAGTGGCTATCCGCCCGTGACGACGTCAGCGATCACGCAGCTGACGTTGTCGGGGCCGCCGGAGCCGTTGGCCAGGGCGATGAGTTCCCGTACCGCCTGATCGGGATCGTCGACGCTCGTGATCACCTGCCGGATGTCCTCGGTGGGCACCACGGCGCTCAGCCCGTCGGAGCAGAGCAGATAGCGGTCGCCGGGCCGGGCCTCCTGAAGCCGCAGGTCAGCGGTGGTCTCACCGGTGCCGAGGGCGCGGATGAGCAGCGCCCGCTGGGGGTGCGACGCGGCCTCCTCGGGGCTCAGGCGGCCCTCGTCGACCATCGACTGCACCAGGGTGTGGTCGTGGGTGACCTGGAACAGTTCGCCGTCCCGCAGGAGGTAGGCGCGGGTGTCGCCGATGTGGACGAGGGCGAGCTGCGAGCCGGTCCAGAGCATCGCGGTGAGTGTGGTGCCGGCTTCACGCGGCGAGGACGGCGACGAGGTGGCGGAGGTGGCGTCGGCGTCGGCGGCGTCGCGTACGGCCAGGGCGGCCTGTTCGACGGCGTCCTCAAGGGCGTTGAGGAGGTGGCCCGCCGGGATGCCGTCGGTTTCGAGGCGCTTGAGCGCGTCGATGGCGGCGGCCCCGGCGGGCGCCCCGCCGGGCCCGTAACCGTCGGCGACCGCGAGCAGGCGCGCGCCCGCGTAGGCGGTGTCCTGGTTGCTCTCGCGGACCAGGCCGGTGTCGGACAGCGCGGCGTAACGGATCTCCAGCGGTTCGGCGATCGGGGTCATGGCGGGGTCCTCCCTGGACAGGTGCTCGACGAGGAAGGCGGCCAGATCCCGCCGGGCGGCGGTGTCGGCCTCGACCCGGGCCCAGAACGCGCGGATCTCCTGGGCGGCACCCGCCGCGTCCAGCGTCCCGACGTGCCGGATGCGGGCCAGCGGCATGCCGAGCCGCCGCAGCCAGGCCACGAGCCGGGCCCGGGCCAGCTGCTCGGGCGCGTAGAGCCGGTAGCCGGTGACCGGGTCGACGCGGGCGGGGGTCAGCAGCCCCAGCTCGTCGTAGAGCCGCAGCGCCTTCGGTGACAGCCGGGACGCCTTCGCGAACGCCCCGATGGTCAGCAACCCCATGCCCGCCCCATGCC
>NZ_WMBF01000557.1:0-3773 GCF_019400875.1 Streptomyces anatolicus
CCCCGGCCGCGCGCCCGTGGCCGCGCGGTCGCCCTCGCCACGGCACTCGTTCTCGTGGTCGCGGGCAGCGCGGCGGCGGCGGTCAACGCCGATGTGCTTTCCTTCGGCGGCTCGTGCGGCGACGACGCCGTACGTCTGGACGTCGTCGCCGCTCCCGATGTGACCCCCGCGCTGCGCGCCGCCGCCGACGACGCCCGCGAGAAGGAGATCACCTCGGACGGGCACTGCATCGACGTACGCGTCACCGCGCGCGACTCGTACAAGGTGGCCGACGAACTCCGGGCGGGCAAGGGCGATCCGGAGTACGACGTGTGGGTCCCGGACTCCGACCTCTGGGTGCGGCGCGTCGGCCTCGGCACCAAGCAGACGAAGGTCTCCCCCGCGGGCAACATCGCCTCGTCACCGATCGGCGTCGCCATGCTCCCGTCCGCCGCCAGATCCCTGGGCTGGCCCAAGAAGACGTACGACTGGCCGCGGTTGACCGCCGCCGCCATGGAGGGCGACGACGTGCGCCTGGGCGCCGCCGACCCGGCGCGCAGCGCGACCGGGCTGCTCGCGCTCGCCAAGCTCGGCGCGTCGGCGAAGAAGCAGGACGGCAAGGAGGGCGAGACCCGGACGGCCGCCCTGGCCAAGGCCCTGTCCAAGCGCACCACCGACACCGACGGCCGCCTCCTGGAGACCCTGGCCCGCGACGGCTCCGGCGCCGGGCCGGGCGGCTCCCGCCACAACCAGGCGCTGATCCTCTCCGAGCAGGCGGCGTACGCGCACAACGCGTCGGCGGGCCGGAAGAGCGGCCTCGACCTGTTCTATCCGAAGGACGGCTCGCCCCGCCTCGACTACCCGTACACGCTGGTCGCCGACGACAAGATGTCCACCGACACGAGCCGTGCGGCGCTGCGCTTCATGACGATGTTCAGCGACGAGGCGGGCCGGAAGATCCTGACGGAGCACGGCTTCAGGACCGACCCGGGCCCGCCCTCCACCGAACTCGTCGCCACCGCGGGCGGCCGCTCCCCGCAGCCGTACGCGGACGACGCCTCGGAGCCGCCGTCCGACAGGCAGATCCAGCAGACCCTCGGCATGTGGACGATCACGGTGCAGAACGCCCGGCTCAGCACGGTCGTCGACGCCTCGGAGTCCATGCGGCAACTGGTGCCGGGCCGAGCCCAGTCCCGTATGGAGGTCACCGAGTCGTCCCTGACGCAGGCCCTCGCGGGCTTCACGGACGAGGACGAGATCGGCCTGTGGGAGTTCGCCACCCGGCTCGACGGCGCGCGTGACTACCGCGAGCTGCAGCCGACCGAGCGGCTCGGCGAGCGCGAGGGCGGTGTCACCCACCGCGACAGACTCTTGAAGGCGTTCAGCGAGCTGCGACCCGCGCCGGGCGGGGCGACCGGCCTGTATGACACCACGCTCGCCGCCTACAAGAAGGCCCGGTCGACATATGCGAGCGGCAAGTTCAACGCCCTGGTGATCCTGACCGACGGCGCCAACCAGGACCCCGGCAGCATCTCGCGCGACTCCCTCCTCGCACAGCTGGAGGAGCTGTCCGACCGCGAGCGGCCGGTGCCGGTCATCGCGATCGCCGTCGGACCCGACGCGGACAAGGACGAGGTCCAGCAGATCGCCGAGGCGACCGGCGGCTCCGGCCACCAGGTCGACGACCCGGCGCAGATCCACGCGGTCATCCTCAAGGCCATCATGGAGGCGGGCGGCAACCGGCCCTGACCCGCGCCGGCCGACGCGCCCCCGGCACCGCCGGTTCGCCGAGGCGCCCTCAGCCCTTCAGCACCGCCGGTTCGCCGAGACCCCCTCAGCCCCTCGGCACCGCCGGTTCGCGCAACCCCACCGGCCACGTGTGCACCGGCTCCCCCTCGTGCATCAGCTCGCAGTACCGCTTGGTGGTCGCGGCCAGCGCCGCCTCCCGGCCGAGCCCGTTCTCCAGCGCCCGGTGATATGTCGCCGCCTGCCACGACGCGCCGTTGACCCGCTTGCGGCACCGCTCCTCGATCACCCCGAGATACAGATCCCGGTCGGCGGGCTCCACCCCCCAGGCATCGAGCCCGGCGGCCGCGAGCGGCAGCAGCTCATCGCGTACGAGGTCGACGGCCGGCACCTCGACGGTGCCGCCGAGCCTGCCGCGCCGCGGCCACCGCAAGCGGGCGTCGATGCCGTGGCGGCACGCGGTGTCGAAGTTCCGGGCGGCGGCCTCGAAGGGCAGCCGGGACCACACGGGCCTGGCCTCCTCGGCGAGCGCCCGCACGAGCCCGTAATAGAACGCGACGTTGGCGATGACGTCGGTGACGGTCGGGCCCGCGGGCAGCACGCGGTTCTCGACGCGCAGATGCGGGACGCCGTCGGCGATGCCGTACACCGGGCGGTTCCAGCGGTACACCGTGCCGTTGTGCAGGACGAGTTCGCCGAGCTGCGGCACCCCGCCCGCGTCGAGGACGCCCAGTGGATCCTCGGCGTCCATCAGGGGCAGCAGCGCGGGGAAGTACCGCAGATTCTCCTCGAACAGCTGCAGCGGCCCGGTGATCCACCGCTCCCCGAACCAGGTCCGCGGACGCACTCCCTGGACCTGGAGTTCGGGCGGGCGCGTGTCGGTGGACTGCAGGAACAGCGGCGGCCGCGACTCGCGCCACAGCTCACGGCCGAACAGGAACGGCGCGTTGGCGCCCACGGCGACCTGCGCCGCAGCGACGGCCTGGGCCGCGTTCCACACATCGGCGAACCGGCCCGGAGTGACCTGGAGATGCAACTGCAAGGAGGTGCAGGCGGCTTCGGGAGCTATCGACCCCGAGGTGCAGGTGAGCCGTTCGACGCCTTCGATGTCGAGGGTGAAACGCTCGCCGCGCGCTGCCACGATCTGCTCGTTCAAAAGGGCATAGCGGTCCACGTCGGAGAGGTTCGCGGAGACCAGGTCGGCCCTGTTCAGCGTCGGCAGAATACCGATCATGACGATGCCCGCATCCAGCTCGCCCGCTTTTCTGTGGGCGTAGTTGAGCCCCGTACGCACTTCTTCGGCGAGCTGGTCGAGAACACGCCCGCCGAGCCGGTGCGGGGCAATGTTCACTTCCAGATTGAACATTCCGAGTTCTGTCTGAAAATCCCGGCTCGCGATGCGCTCAAGAACCTGCGCATTCAACATTCTCGGCAGTCCGTCGGGCCCGGCGAGATTCAACTCGATCTCCATGCCCATCAGATTCCGAGGCCGGTCGAACCGCTCCTCCTCCAACAGCCGCTCCAGCCCCAGGAGGCACGCGCGGAGCTTCCTGCGGTACTCGTTGCGATCGGACAGGTCGAACGCGCCCGCCACGACCTTCTCCCCCATCGAAGGGTCCCTCCTCGCATGGGCAGCCACGGATCAGGCCGCTGTGTACGGGGGATGATGCCCCGGCAATGTGATCGATAACGCCCCACGTCCGTTCGCCGGGCGGTAGGCTCGTTCTGGATTCCGCGAGGCACATTCGCCGGGCATGCGGCACGGTGAAGGTTCCCTTCCGAAGAGCCTGGTCAAAAGAGCCGACGGGAATCGGCCGACCGCTCGCCTCGTCAAAAGCGAGGTCACGGAAGTAACACCCACGTAAAATCGGGATGAATCCCTCACAAGGACGACCTGATAACGCCTTGCTCTCAATATCGACCGCGTCTAGATGAAACACCGTTCGAACACGGCTCGTATAAACTCGACAATCTAGGCAGAGAGTTGGCGCTCGCGGTCCCCCGGCCCCCGCCCCTCTGACCCAGAGCCTGACAGCGCCGTCACGCAC
>NZ_WMBF01000558.1:0-3767 GCF_019400875.1 Streptomyces anatolicus
GGACTACCCCTCGTGGGAGACGCTGCCGCACGAACGCCTCTCGCCCCGCTCCGACACGGTCGGCCGCCGCCTCGCCGTCCTGCGCCGCCTCGCGCACCCCCGCCCGGACGACCCGGAGACCGGCCCCGTCTCGGTGATCGTCGCGCCGGTCCGCTCGGTGCTCCAGCCGCAGGTCAAGGGGTTGGGCGACCTGGAGCCCGTGGCCCTGCGCCAGGGCGAGACCACTGACCTGAACGAGATCGTGGCGGCGCTGGCGGCAGCGGCGTACTCCCGGGTCGAACTGGTCGAGAAGCGCGGGGAGTTCGCCGTGCGCGGCGGCATCCTGGACGTCTTCCCGCCGACCGAGGAACACCCGCTGCGCGTGGAGTTCTGGGGCGACGACGTCGAGGAGATCCGCTACTTCAAGGTGGCCGACCAGCGCTCCCTCGAGGTCGCCGAGCACGGCCTGTGGGCGCCGCCCTGCCGTGAGCTGCTGCTCACCGACGAGGTACGCCGGCGGGCGGCGGCCCTCGCCGAGGAACACCCGGAGCTGGGCGAACTGCTCAACAAGATCGCCGAGGGCATCGCGGTCGAGGGCATGGAGTCGCTGGCCCCCGTCCTCGTGGACGAGATGGAGCTGCTGCTCGACGTCATGCCGGAGAACAGCATGGCCGTGGTCTGCGACCCGGAGCGGGTGCGCACCCGCGCCGCCGACCTGGTGGCGACCTCGCAGGAGTTCCTGCACGCCAGCTGGGCGGCGACGGCCGGCGGCGGCGAGGCCCCGATCGACGTGGGCGCCGCCTCCCTGTGGGGCATCGCCGACGTCCGGGACCACGCCCGCGACCTCGGCATGATGTGGTGGTCGGTGAGCCCCTTCGCCGCGGACGAGGGCCTGGACGAGAACACCCTCAAGCTGGGCATGCACGCCCCGGAGACCTACCGCGGCGACACCGCGAAGGCGCTGGCCGACACCAAGGGCTGGCTCGCCGACGGCTGGCGCACGGTCTACGTCACCGAGGGCCACGGCCCCGCCGCCCGCACCGTGGAGGTCCTGGGCGCGGAGGGCATCGCGGCCCGCCTGGACGGCGACCTCACCGAGTTGACGCCCTCGCTCGTGCACGTCTCCTGCGGCTCGATCGACTACGGCTTCGTCGACCCCGCGCTGAAGCTCGCCGTCCTCACCGAGACCGACCTGTCCGGGCAGAAGGCGGCCGGCAAGGACGGCCAGCGCATGCCCGCGCGCCGCCGCAAGACGATCGACCCGCTGACCCTGGAGGCCGGGGACTACATCGTCCACGAGCAGCACGGCGTCGGCCGCTACATCGAGATGGTGCAGCGCACGGTCCAGGGCGCCACCCGCGAGTACCTGGTCGTGGAGTACGCGCCCGCCAAGCGCGGCCAGCCCGGCGACCGGCTCTACATCCCCACCGACCAGCTGGAGCAGATCACCAAGTACGTGGGCGGCGAGGCCCCGACCCTCCACCGCCTCGGCGGCGCCGACTGGACGAAGACGAAGGCGCGCGCGAAGAAGGCGGTCAAGGAGATCGCCGCCGACCTGATCAAGCTCTACTCCGCCCGCATGGCCGCCCCCGGCCACGCCTTCGCCCCCGACACGCCCTGGCAGCGCGAGCTGGAGGACGCCTTCCCGTACGTGGAGACGCCCGACCAGCTCACCACGATCGCCGAGGTCAAGGAGGACATGGAGAAGACGGTCCCGATGGACCGCCTGATCTGCGGCGACGTCGGCTACGGCAAGACGGAGATCGCGGTGCGCGCGGCCTTCAAGGCGGTGCAGGACGGCAAGCAGGTCGCCGTCCTGGTCCCCACCACGCTCCTGGTGCAGCAGCACTTCGGCACGTTCTCCGAGCGGTACTCGCAGTTCCCGGTCAGCGTGAAGGCGCTGAGCCGCTTCCAGACGGAGACGGAGTCGAAGGCGACCCTGGAGGGCCTGCGCGAGGGGTCCGTGGACATCGTCATCGGCACGCACCGCCTTTTCTCCGCCGAGACCAAGTTCAAGGACCTGGGCCTGGTCATCGTCGACGAGGAGCAGCGGTTCGGCGTCGAGCACAAGGAGCAGCTGAAGAAGCTCCGGGCCAACGTGGACGTGCTGACCATGTCGGCCACCCCCATCCCCCGTACGCTTGAAATGGCCGTGACCGGCATCCGCGAGATGTCCACGATCACCACCCCGCCCGAGGAGCGCCACCCGGTCCTGACCTTCGTCGGGCCGTACGAGGAGCGGCAGATCGGCGCCGCGATCCGCCGCGAGCTGCTGCGCGAGGGCCAGGTCTTCTACATCCACAACCGCGTCGAGTCCATCGACCGCGCGGCGGCGCGGCTCCGGGACATCGTGCCCGAGGCCCGCATCGCCACCGCCCACGGCCAGATGTCCGAACAGGCCCTTGAGCAGGTCGTCGTGGACTTCTGGGAGAAGAAGTTCGACGTGCTCGTCTCGACGACGATCGTCGAGTCCGGCATCGACATCTCCAACGCCAACACGCTGATCGTGGAGCGCGGCGACAACTTCGGCCTCTCCCAGCTGCACCAGTTGCGCGGCCGCGTCGGCCGTGGCCGCGACCGCGGCTACGCCTACTTCCTCTACCCGCCGGAGAAGCCCCTCACGGAGACCGCCCACGAGCGCCTGGCGACCATCGCCCAGCACACGGAGATGGGCGCGGGCATGTACGTGGCGATGAAGGACCTGGAGATCCGAGGCGCGGGAAACCTGCTCGGCGGCGAGCAGTCCGGGCACATCGCGGGCGTCGGCTTCGACCTGTACGTACGCATGGTCGGCGAGGCCGTGGCGGACTACCGCGCCTCGCTGGAGGGTGGGGACGGGACTTCGGACGAGCAGCCGCCGCTGGAGGTCAAGATCGAGCTGCCGGTCGACGCGCACGTCCCGCACGACTACGCGCCCGGCGAGCGGCTGCGCCTCCAGGCCTACCGCGCCATCGCCTCCGCCAACACGGAGCAGGACATCAAGGCGGTGCGAGAGGAACTGACCGACCGCTACGGGAAGTTGCCGGAGCCGGTGGAGAACCTGCTGCTCGTGGCGGGCCTGCGGATGCTCGCCCGCGCCTGCGAGGTCGGCGAGATCGTCCTCCAGGGCAACAACATCCGCTTCGCACCGGTGGAGCTGCGGGAGTCGCAGGAGCTGCGGCTCAAGCGGCTCTACCCCGGTACGGTCATCAAGGCCAACGCCCACCAGATCCTGGTGCCGCGCCCCAAGACCGCGAAGGTGGGCGGCAAGCCGCTGGTCGGCCGCGAACTGCTCGGCTGGGTGGGGGAGTTCCTCACGTCGATCCTGGGGTCGTGACCGACAGGGGGCGCTCGGGGGTCCTAGGCGGTGCAGGCCTGGGCTATCGACAGGCTGTTCTCGTAGAGGTGGTGCCGGGTGATCCGGCCCTCCTCCACGGTGAGCCGCAGCGCGAAGGGGCCCTCGAAGGACTTGCCGGTGGCCCGTACGGTTCCGGAGACGTGGCCCATCAGGACGGCGTCGGCGCCGTCGACGAGGAAGGTGTCGACGGAGGCGCGGGCGTCCTCGGGCACGGTGTGCGCGGCCAGTTCCGCCGACTGGGCGGCGCATTCGGCGGCCGTTCTCCTGGGCCTGATCCACGGCACGACGGGGTTCTCGGCGAGCATCCAGTCGACGTCGTCGGCGAAGAGGGCGGTGAGCCGCGCCGTGTCCCCGGCGATGCGGGCGGCAAGGAACTCCTGGACGGTGGCGCGGGTGTGCTCGGCGTTCATGGGGGGGTCTCCTCGGCTCGGCTCCGGACTCGGCTGATGGG